>CAYSPN010000715.1:0-2392 GCA_964432895.1 uncultured Candidatus Kuenenia sp. | reverse complement strand
CCAAGCGTCGTGATCAACCGCCGAGTGAGCCGGTGCTCCGGGCAGCGAAGAGCGACCGTCGGCCCGCCTGCCGTCACGTTGTCGGGGATCCGCGGACCGCGAGGCACGATCACTGTGACGGGGCCCGGCCACAGGCTCGTGGTGATCTGCTCCGCCGCCTGCGGCCATGTCGCGGCGAGCGACCGTGCCATCGCTGTGTCGGCCACGTGCACGATCAGTGGATTGGTGGCCGGCCGTCCCTTCGCGGCGAAGATGCGGTCGACGGCCTCTGCGTCGAGGGCGTCGGCCGCGAGGCCGTAGACCGTTTCCGTGGGAATGGCCACGAGGCCGCCAGCCGCGAGCAGCGTCGCGGCCCGCGCGACGGCCTCCTCGGTGCGGGCGGGCGGCGCCTGCAGTTCGGCGGGCCAGGGAACGGGCAGAATGTCGGGAAGTGGGCGGGCCATGGCCACAGGTTGCAACGGCGAGAGAGTGAGAGCAAGATGTTGCATTTTCGCCGATCACGCCCGTTCTGACCACGCCGGAGCTCCTCGAGTGGCCGACTCCCCTCCGCCATCCAGCCGATCTCATGCCAGCGCGGGTGCGTTGCAGGCCGCTGCGTTGCCACGCGTCGGCATCGTGATGGGGAGCCGGTCTGACTGGGCGACGCTGCAACGGGCCGCCGAGACGCTCACGCAGTTTGGCGTGCCGCACGAGTGCGACATCGTCTCGGCCCACCGCACGCCCGACAAACTCACAGCCTACGCCAAGACGTCCGCCGATCGCGGCCTCAAGGTGATCATCGCCGGGGCCGGCGGAGCCGCCCACCTGCCCGGCATGCTGGCCGCCCAGACACACCTGCCGGTGCTTGGCGTGCCGGTCGAGTCGTCGATGCTGCGGGGCGTCGATTCGCTCCTCTCGATCGTGCAGATGCCGGCCGGCATCCCCGTCGGCACCCTGGCGATCGGGCCTGCCGGTGCGGCCAACGCCGCCTTGCTGGCGGTCGCCATTCTCGCGATCGAGGACGCCGCTCTGCGAGAGAAACTCGTTGCCTATCGCACCGCACAGACCGACCGCGTCTTGGGTGACCGGCTGGAAACGGAAGGCACGCCATGGTCGGATCGGCCGAGCGAAAAGTGATTCCGGCCGCCAGCCCACGCGTTATTCCGCCTGGCGCCACGCTCGGCGTGATGGGTGGCGGTCAGCTCGGCGCGATGTTCGCCATGGCCGCCAAGCGGATGGGCTACCGCGTCGAGGCGTTTTCCGACGTGGCCGACTGCCCGGCAGCGCATCACTGCGACCGGGTCCACGTCGGAGCCTACGACGATGCGGCGGCGCTCGTTGCCATGGCGCGGGGCCTCGACGTGCTGACGTTCGAGTTTGAGAATGTGTCGGCGGAGCCGCTCCGGGCCCTCGCCGGCGTCGTGCCGGTGCGGCCTGCCCCGGAGGTGCTCTTTACGACGCAGGACCGCGGCCGCGAGAAGGCATTTCTGGTCCGCGAGGGATTTGCCTGTGCGCCGCATCGCCTCGTGCGGTCGCGAGAGGATCTCCATGCGGCGGTGGCCGCTCTCGGCCTGCCGGCGGTGCTCAAGACCGCGGCCTTTGGCTACGACGGCAAGGGCCAGCGGACGCTCGAGCGTGGCGCCGGTCCGCAGGAGATCGACGCGGCATGGATCGCACTGGGAGGCGGTGACGAGAAATGCGAGCTGCCAGACGGTGACGAGAAGTGCGAGCTGATTTTAGAAGGTTGGATCGATTTTGAGTGCGAGATCTCCGTCGTGGCGGCGCGGGGGCTCGACGGCTGCACGGCCGTGTTCGCCCCGACTCGAAACCACCACAGCCATCACATTCTCGATATCTCGTCCGTGCCCGCGGGGCTGCCCGCTTCGGTGCTTGACTCAGCACGCAAGATGGCAGCAGCCGTGCTTGAAAAGCTGGATGTGGTGGGGGTCGCCTGCGTGGAGTTCTTCGTGACGCGGGACGGCCGCGTGCTCGTCAACGAGATCGCGCCGCGGCCGCACAACTCCGGCCACCTCACGATCGCCGCCTGCGAGACCTCGCAGTTCGAGCAGCAGGTGCGGGCGATCTGCGGGCTGCCCTTGGGCTCGCCGCGTCAGCTCGCGCCGGCGGCGATGGCGAATCTGCTGGGCGACTGTTGGAACAATGGCGAGCCCGACTGGGCCGCGGCCCTCGCCGTGCCAGGCGTGAGCCTGTTGCTCTACGGCAAGAGCGAGCCGCGGCCGGGCCGCAAGATGGGGCATCTCACGGCGCTGGCCGACTCGGTCGAGGAATCGATCGCCAACGTGACGCGGGCCCGAACGCTGGCGTGTCGCTCGACAGGTGCGCCTCACGACCGGGCCGCGGTTCGGGGCTGACCGAACCCCATCGCCGGACGTTCGCTTCGGACATCCTGTCC
>CAYSPN010000714.1:0-2700 GCA_964432895.1 uncultured Candidatus Kuenenia sp. | reverse complement strand
CCAGTAGCAGGCGTTCACGAGCATCCGCCGCGTGCCCGCCGCGGCCAGATCGGTCGCCGCACCCATCGTCGTGGTGAACACCCGGCCGGTCGGCCCGCCCGCCACGCTGTAGCTCTTCGTCCACGCCACCGGCATCATCGGCTCGTTCTTTTTGGCGTCCTCACCCTCGACCACCGGCGCGTCGGGCGTCATCCCCTCGAGCACCTGCCCGAGCACGAGCGGCTTCGAGTCGCCGGGCAGCGGCAGCCGAACGCCATATACGTCGGTATCACCCCAGATCTCGCCATCCTTGATGCCGCGGAGGATCGGATGATCTTTGGCGTCGGGGGCGATCAGACCTCGCGTGCTCTCCTTGCCGTGGTGGCCGTGATGGTTGATCCAGGTCTCGCCGAGCACCTGCCGGCCGAAGCCCTGCGGCATTTTTTCATCCGTCTGATTCCAGCTGTAGTGCGAGTAGGCCCGATCCTTGGGGAGGTTGAAGGCGTGGGTCGCGGTTCGCATACCGATCACGGGCTTGCCCGCGTGAAGATAGTCGTCGATCTCCTTCATCTGCTCGTCGGGCAGGTTGCGGAAGCGTGTGGCGATCACCATCAGGTCGGCCTTCCGCAGGGCCTCGAGGCCGGGGATGTTGGTGGTGGTGTTGGGGCTGATCTCTCCCGTCGCGGGGTCGATGGCGTAGAGCACGGTGCAGGTGAAGCCGTGGTGCTTCGCGAGAATCTTGGCCAGTTGTGTGAGCCCCTCCTCGCTGCGGTATTCCTCGTCGCCGCTGACGAGCACAACGTGCTTTCCCTTCCCCGGCCCCTCGGTCCCTTCGAGCGTCAACCACGGATCTGCGGCCACCGCGATCGTGGCGGAGCAACCAACAAACAGGGCGAGTAGAAACGGACGCAGGCTGATCATGACGCGGCTCCTGGAAGAATGAAGACTCGGTGACAACAGGCTATGACCCGCCATGCTGGCGGTCAAATATCGGCTCCCTCACACCCGACGCTCGGCCTGCGTGCTCCGCAGGTGGATCGTCTTGCGGTCCAGATCATGGTGCGCCTCGATGAACCGGACGGTGCCGCTCCGCGCCCGCATGATCACCGAGTGGGTCGTGGCGACCGAACCGCGAACGCGGACGCCGTCGAGGAGCGGGCTCGTGCTGATGCCCGTCGCCGCAAAAACGATGTTGTCACCACTGGCCAAGTCCCGCGACATGAACTGCGTGTCGAGCCGGTCGCCCCAGCCAATCGCGATCAGGCTCTGCCGCTCCGCCTCGTCGCGCGGCCAGATCTTGGCCCGCATGCCTCCGCCCAGGCACCGCAGGCCGGCGGCGGCGAGCACCGCTTCGGGGGTGCCGCCGATGCCGACATAGAGATCGATGTCGCTGGTCCGCATCGCGGGAGCGAGGGCGGCGGCGATGTCGCCATCCTGGATCATCCGCAGGGCTGCCCCCTTGCGACGGATGTCCTCGACGAAGGGTTCGTTCCGTGGCCGATCGAGCACGCAGACCATCACGTCGCGAACCTCCTTGCCGAGGATCCGCGCCGTGGCGTCGATCACCTCGCCGACAGGAGCGTCGACGTCGATCGGCAGCGACGGGTCGGCGACCCACGCCTTCCGCACCTCCAGCGGATAGGCGAGCTTCTTCATATAGAAGGCAGGGATGTCGAGCAGCGCCGAGTCGCGATCGTCGCCAACCTGGGCGGCCGCGATGCAGCTGAGCGAATTGGGCATCCCCTTGGCGACGTTCGTGGTGCCGTCGACGGGATCAAGCGCGATCTGAAACCGTGGCGCGCCGTCCCGCCACGTGCCCACGCGTTCTCCCTTGAAGAGCCCGGGAGCCTCGTCCTTGATCCCTTCGCCGATCGCCACCTCGCCCCGCATGTCGGTGAGGTCGAACATGCCGCGGATGGCATCGCAGGCGGCGCCATCGGCCAGTTCCTTCTGGCCCTTCCCGAGCCACTGCAGCGTGTTGAGCGCGGCGATCTCGGTCGCGCGTAGGAAGTCGAATTCGATCTGCCGTTCGATGTCTGTGTGGTGCTGCATGATCGGCTCAAGATAAACTCCCTGCCACGCCAGCACGAACACCATTCCGGCCTGTCCCGGCCGGCGTTTGCCGCCACGATCACGCTCGTTTTCCGCCAGACGCCCCTAGGCCCCAGGCCGCGTCAATGGGCTTCGGACGCGTGGTTCGACACCGCCGGCGGCCGAGGGTATTACAGAGTGGTACGATAACGCCTGTTTCCCGCACGCTCCGGCAGCCGCTCCCATGGCAGAATTCCCGCGTCTTCCCCGCGAACCTCGATCCCCAGGCCTGCCCGCCAGCGGCCCTCCGTTCAAGTGGCTGGTGGCCGCGGCGGCGCTGTTGCTCGTGCTCTCCGGCCTGGCCCGGGGGGTCTATACGGTCGGCCCCGAGAGCGTGGGCGTGATCCAGCGGTTTGGGCGGTTCGTCGGCACAGTCGGGCCGGGCCTGCGGTTCAAGCTGCCCTTTGGGATCGACACCGTCACCATCCTGCCGGTCAAGCGACAGCTCAAGATGGAATTCGGTTTCGGCTCGGCAGGGGCCAGCAATCCCGACCAGGCCGCCTCCGCGTCCGATCAGAAGCGGGAGAGCGACATGGTGACAGGCGACCTGAACGCCGCGCACGTCGAGTGGGTCGTGCAGTACGAGATCAGCGATCCCGAGCAGTTTCTCTTCAACCACCGCGAGCCTGG
>CAYSPN010000713.1:0-7745 GCA_964432895.1 uncultured Candidatus Kuenenia sp. | reverse complement strand
GAACTCAAGAGCCTGCGGATCGCGCTGGAGCGGATCCCCACGCGGCTGGCCCCAAACGGGCGGCTGGTCGTGATCTCGTTCCACTCGCTCGAAGACCGTCTCGTGAAGCAGGCGTTTCGCAGCCCCCAGATCTGGGAATGTCTGACGCGATCGCCGGTGGAGGCCTCCGATCAGGAGGTGCTGCGAAATCCCCGCAGCCGGTCGGCCAAGCTCAGAGCTGCCCAGCTTGCCCCGCCCGCCGGCAACACCTGATCCCGCGGGCAACACCTCAGCCCGCCAGGCGGATCTGGCCCCAGCCCCGGCCGATCGATCTGGCGTCATCCCGGGCGATTCACGACACTTCCCGGCCCCTTCTCGGCCGCAGGCTCACGAACAATCCATGGGACGCGAAACAAAGATCCTGCTGGCACTGCTCGCCACGCTGGCCGGCGTGTTTCTCGGCGTTCTCTCGATGAAACTGCTCGTGCCGCGGCCTCCGGTCGGCGCCGGCCCCGACGTACACATCGACGTCGCGTCCGCCGAACCGCACGAACTGGTCGCCCCCCCCTCGCTTTCGCCCCCTGCTCTGGGCCCGACGGCGACTGAACCAACCGGCGATGAGGCTGGTCTGCCGCCGCCCCCCTCCCGCTCTGCAGACCGCGGATTCACGCCTGATTCGGGTGACCTGCTGCCGCCCCCGCTGCCGGTCGATGCACCGAGCGATGCACCGCCCGCGACCATGTCGCAGACCGCTGCACGCAATGACGATCATCCAATGTTTCCGCAGGCCAACCCGGCCGCCCCGCCACGGCGAGATCCGTTTGTGGCGCCCGCCGGACTCCAGATGCCGATCACGCAGCCGCCGATCACGGAGCCCGTCCCGCCGGCTGAACCGATGCCAGCGGCCGCGGCGGCCTATGTGACCAACCCAGGCGATTCCTGGTGGGATCTCGCGGAACAGGCCTACGGCGACGGTCGCCTGTATCGGGCGCTCTTCGCATGGAACCGCGTCATCGATCCGCGGGTCTCGCTCGCTCCAGGCACGCGGCTCGAAATCCCGCCGCGTACGAGGCTCGAAGCGGCCTGGCCGAAGCTGATGCCGACGGAGTGAGGGCATGCGCCCTCCCGTGTGCGACGGGGAGTCCCTCGCTCGCGCTTCGGGCTTGCATGGGCCCCCCGCATCCAAGCCCGCAGCGCAAGCAAGGGAAATCGGGGTGCCGACGAATTGTCGGCACGCGTGACACTTCAAACGCTTCAGGGCCGGAGGCCCGGGTCAGCACCAGCGGGCGGAGGCCCGCCAAGGCGGGGCGGCCAGGATGGCCGAGCCCGGCGTAAAAACGAAGTCCCTCGCTCGCGCTTCGGGCTTGCATGGGAGTTGCGCGGCGAGACCACACGTCATCCAAGCACGCAGCGCAAGCAAGGGACCGCCCATCGCTTCGACAGCGTCTCTACTTCGCGCCGAACTTGTAGGCCGTGTTCTTCGGGTCGAAGTCGGCGTCGGTGAAGCCGTTGTTGGTCTTCACGTTCATGTAGGTGTACTCCTCGAGGAGCACCGGCTGGCCGCCCGCTTCCTGGGGCCAGTCATAGGCCTCGTAGCGGATCGGGATCGTCAGCTCGTCATCGATGAACACGCGAGCCAGATGGAAGCGGAAATTGCGGCGGGGCACCGGATGCGACACCTGCACGCAGGTGCAGATGCGGCCATTGACCTTGGCGTTGGGATAGAAGTTCACGTCGCATTCGCCGAACTGCTTGTCGTGCTCTGCCACCTCCACCAATCGCTTGGCGAGGTTCTCGACGCCGATCTCGGTGACGGGGTAGCGATTGCCCTGCATCGCCAGCATGCTCTGCGGCTTGAGCGACACGGTGCCAACCATCGCCCGCACGCCGCTGCCGGCGTGGGCCAGCATGTTGCCGTCGTTGTGGCCGGCCACGTAGATCACTTCCTGCCCCTTCACGCTGTCGGGTCCGAGGAAATAGAGATAGACGCTGAACGGCTGCGAGCGGATCTTGGCAAACATGTATTCATGCTCGCCCAGTTTGCCGTCAATCCGCTCACGCTTCACGATCGTGCAGGAGTAGTCGCGAATGTTGGCGTTGATCTTGGTGAGGCCCTGCTGGGCAAGATCGAGCGCGGGCTGGAGCGGATGGACACCGGTCGCTGCCAGTGCCACGCCGGCATTGGCGGTGCTGGTCGAGAGGCCACCGTTGGGGACAAGCCCCGGACCGGTCAGCGGCGCGGCCGCATCGGCGGCGCCGGGCGGAGCCGCCGCAGGCTGCTGGCTATGGGCGGGTGCGCCGTGGATGATCGAAAGGATCAGGGCCAGGGCCACCGCCGCGGTCCGACCACACGCGGCCATCGGCCCCCCGCAGCAGCGGCTGCAAGACCCGGTGACTGAAAGCGTTTGAACGAGTGCAACCATCTCGACCTCCATAGACCTGCCAGAAACCTGCGTCGTTCCAGTGCCTCCCGGCATGCGTCCTCCACAGCGGAAGCGTCGCGAAATCCTGGGGAGACGGGGCGAGTCTAGCGGCCCGCCGTGGCCGCCACCATGCCATTTCCGCCCGCTTTTTGGCTGGCCGAGAGCACTCCCTTGCCCGGGTGGCCGGGGCAAACCATCCTGACCGCAGGACATCCCCAGTCCGGGATCGTGGTCCGGTGGCTCCCTGCCCCTGCCTGCGGCCCGTTCCCTCTCGAGCGGTCTACCGCGTTTCCCATGGCCTTCGCCGAACTGCTGCCCACCCATCCCGACACCGTCATCGCCCGCATCGAGTCGGCCCCATTCGGTGAGAACACCTACGTCCTCAGCCGCCGTGGAAGCCCTGAGTGCCTGGTCATCGATCCAGGCTTCGAACCAGACGCCGTGATCGACTGGATCGAGGAACACAAACTCACGCCCGTCGCGATCCTGCTCACGCACGGCCATTCCGACCACATCGCCGGCAATGCCGCGCTCCGCGAGCGGTGGCCAACCCTCCCGATCCTGATCGGCCGCGACGATGCCGCAAAGCTGACCGATCCGGCCGGTAATCTCTCCGGCGCGTTTGGACTGGCGCTCGTGAGCCCGCCGGCCGACCGCACGCTCAGCGACGGCGAAACCCTCGAACTCGCGGGTTACGCCTTCACGGTGATCGCGATCCCAGGCCATTCGCGAGGGCATGTCGTCTTCCGCACCGACGACACGAGTCCGCGACTGGTGTTCGGAGGGGATGTGCTGTTTCTGGAGGGCATCGGGCGAACCGACTTCCCCGACGGCGATTTCGCAGCCCTGGCAGCTGGTATTCGCGGCGGCCTCTACACGCTCCCCGACGATACCGTCGTGTTTCCGGGCCACGGCGACACGACGACCGTCGGTCACGAGCGACGCCACAACCCCTTCGTGGCCGACGGCTCCGGGCGGAGCGGCGGCGCCGACGTGAACCGCTGATCATTGACCGGATGCCTGCCACCCGTGGAAGATGAGCGGATGCTCTCGCCAGCCGATCTTACGGAACACGTTGCCTCGAAGGTGCCACACGAGCCGGCGTCTGGGCCGAAGGCCGGCCGCTCCGCCTTCTGCCGCGCGGCGGGGCTGTCGCTTGCGGCATTGGCCCGACTCCTCGCCGGCGCCAGTGTCCGCTGGATCGCCAGCCAGCCCGACACCTGTCAGCGGATCTACTTCGCCAACCACACCAGCCACTTGGACGCACTGGTGATCTGGGCCTCGCTGCCGCAGCCGGTGCGGGAGGTGACGCGGCCCGTGGCCGCCAAGGACTATTGGTCGCGTGGCATCGTCCGCCGCTGGCTCGCGCAGGAGGTCTTCGACGCGATCTTGATCGACCGCACCGCCATCAAGGTGCACCAGAGCCCGGTCGACCTCATGCTGCGGGAGGCCGGCACCAGCCACTCACTGATCGTGTTTCCGGAGGGCAGCCGCAGCGTCAGCGGAGAGGTCGATGAGTTCAAGAGCGGCCTCTACTACTTGGCCAAGAAGCGTCCCGACATCGAACTGATCCCGGTGCACATCGACAACCTGAACCGCGTGCTGCCACGCGGCGAGTTTCTGCCGGTGCCCATGCTCTCCTGCATCAGCTTCGGCCCGCCGATATGGCTGGAACGCGGCGAGGCCAAACTCGACTTCCTGGCCCGCGCCCGACGGGCTGTCTTGTCGCTGAAGGAATAAGCTCGAGGACCCGCCTCGAGAAATAGCCAGGAACCAGCCGCGTCCATGAACGACATTCGCACTATCGCCCTGATCACCGGCGTGCTCGCGCTGCTCACCGCCGCCACCGCGGTCGGGCAGTTCCTCAAGCGGCATCCCGATCGTGGCCTCGACCCCGCCGCCGTCCGCACGTTCAACCTGCGGATCCGCGGCTGGTGGGTGCTCTGCACGGTATTGGCCGCCGCCTTCTGGCTGGGCACCACGGCCACGGTGGTGCTGTTCGGGCTCGTCTCATTCTGGGCGTTGCGCGAGTTCATCACGCTCACACCGACCCGGAAAGGAGACCATCGCGCCCTGTTCTGGGTGTTCTTCGCCTTCACGCCGCTCCACTACCTGCTCGTGGGCCTCAATCGCTACGACATCTTCAGCGTGTTTCTCCCGGTCTATGCGACCCTGTTCGTGCTGGCCCGCGTGGCCTTCGCCGGCGACTACAAGCGGTTTTTGGAACGCACCGCCAAGATCCAGGCCGGTCTGGTCGTCTGCGTCTACTGTCTGTCGTTCGCCCCCGCGCTCCTGCAGATTCCGATCGAGGCCGCGGCCAGCGGCGGCCGCAGCGCGAACTTCCGATTGCTGTTCTTCCTCATCCTGCTCGTGCAGTTCGCCGACTGTATGCAGTATGTCTGGAGCCGGATGCTCGGCCGGCGACTGGTGGCCGCGAACGTCAGCTCCAACCGCACCTGGGAGGGACTGCTCGGCAGCGCCACCAGCACAGCGCTGCTGGCGGCTGCGCTCTGGTGGGCGGCGCCTCCCTTCCAGCCCTGGCAGGCGGCGCTGGCCGGCCTCGTGGTGGCGACGATGGGCTTCGCCGGTGGTATGACGATGTCGGCGATCAAGCGGGACCGCGGCGTGAAAGACTACGGCACGCTGGTGGTCGGCCACGGCGGCGTGCTCGACCGCATCGATTCCATCTGTTTCGCCGCCCCGGTCTTCTATCACATCACGCTGCTGGTGACGGGCGCCCGGCTGTAGCCGCTCAGCGGACCGGCTGGCTGCTGCCGGGCTCGGCGGCGCGGCGGGCCTGCGACGCATAGATCGATCGACGGCCCGCAGTGGTAGCCAGCGCCGTGGGAGTCGCCGCCAATGGTGCTGCCGGAACAGGATCGGGACTCTGGCCGCGCGGTGTCCGCGACCAGTCGTTGGGCTGGACCTGGGCCACGGCGACAGCGACCGCCGCCGGCGGCGCCGGGCAGCCAAGCTTCACCCACTCGAGCCATTGATGCTGCAACTGCGGCACGCTCCCCACGCCGTAATGCTTCGTGAGGGCTCCCGACCAGTCGTCGCTGGCAAGGCCATCGCCGACGAACGCCACGTACTTGTGCCGGCCACCCCGCTCGATGAGATACCTCGCCAGCGAGTAGCCCTGCGAGTAGAGCGGAAGCACGTCGGCAGGATACTCCCGCATCGCGAACATCTGCGGAAAGGCGATGCCGCGGCCGGTCGTGAGAAATTCGATCAGCAGCCGATGCTGGCGGGCCCGCTCCACCGGATGCTCCACCGTCGTGCAGGCGCCCTCGTCGGCCCACCGCGGCAGCGGCCGGCGGAAGTGGCTGGCGAAGATGGTGTGCGTGATCTCGTGCGGCAACACGGAGTCGAGGATGCGCTGCTCGCTGCCCTGGATCGTCATCGTCCAGTTGAACACTTCGCCATTGTCGAAAACGAAGCTCGTGGCACCGCCGGCACCCAAGTTTGGCGCCACCTGCGCCTGGATCGGACACGGACGGCTCCACCGCGGAAGCGCACTACCGGTCCACTCGATCGCAAGATCCTGGCGATACTGTTCGGCGGCGTCGCCAATCTTCCGGGCGAGCGACTCGGTCGGAGCGTCCACCACGAAATTGGCCGTGCGATAGCCGGCGGCCACCGCCGCCGTGGCATGCCACGCACCGCAGAAAAGCACCAGCACCATGCCCACTGACAAACGGCGGCCCGGGGTCCGCCCAGCGATACTGCGTCCGACCTGCATGCCCATCAACCTCCGTGAAAATCGTCTCACCTCTCGACGGGTTCGTTTCCGCCGGTTTCGGCTCACGCCCGGCGGATTCCCCCCGGAACGCCGTGCGAATGGGCCCTGTCGGCCCACGAGCAAGCGGACACTAGCGGTGGCCCGCCTGCGGGAGCCAGACCGTTTTTCCGCTTCCCTGCATTGCCTGTCTTGCCGGAAACTCGCCGGGCCGGCTCCCGAACACGCTACCGCTGCGGGCGGTAGATCGTCGTCGCTTCGGCGATGTCCATTGCAGCCTGCGGCTCGGCAGCGGTCTGCCGCGGCACCATCCAGGCCCGGATCATCGCCGCTGTTGCGGCCCCCGCCGCAATCCACGCGAGGCCGCCACATGCCAGCAACGACAGGGTCGCGATGGCGCGACCCCGGGTCGTTGGATCTCGCTGCCGTATTGCTCGGATGGTGAGCCGACCGGCAACGGCTCCATCCACCCCGTCCGCCGCCACCAGGAAAAGCGGCGACGGCAACGGATCTCCCTGCGTCGTCAACGCCCGTGCCAAGGCCTGATCAGCGGCGGGCATCGCACCGTCACGGCGCGATGACAGGAATGTCCGCACGCGATCCTGCTCCCAACCGGCACGCATCTCGATGGCCTGCTGAAAATCGGCTTCCAGCCGCTCCTGGGCGGCCTGTCGCTCTGCTTGGAGAGCGTCGGCGGCTACGATTCTCGCCGGCGCCGCCACACGCAGCGAGATGTCTGCGGGCACCTGCACCGTCCAGATCACCTGCCGACAGGGCAGTCCGACGATCATCGGCGGCGTAAGCGCGAGGGGTTCACCATCCAGCAACCGCCGGCCCACATCTCCCACGAACAGATCTCCCGCGAACAACGCCACGATGGTGCGTGGCCGGTCCACGTCCAGCAACCGTATCTCCCAGACGTTGTCGGAGGTGGGCGCCGTCGGCACGACGCAGTCGGCCGAACGACCATCGACGACCGCATCGAACAGCCGCCACGACCGTGGCAGCTGCATCCGAATCACCTGCTCTGCTGACACCAGTTCGAAGCAGGCGAGCCCCCACGCCCGGCCCCGTTCATCCACCGCCAGCCGAATGTCGGCCAGTTCAACGCGGCCGGTCCCGACCATGGCCCGTTTGGCCGGTGCCACGATGGCCGGGGAATCGACCTCGGTCTGCGACGCCACGTCGGGCGACGGCTTCAAGATGTAGGTGGGAGTCGGGTCCCCGCTGAAGCGTTCGCGTTGGCCCGACTGGGGCTGAGGATTGCCCTCCGACTGGGGATTGCTCTCCACGTCGTTGGCCGCTGCCCGCTCACCCGCCGCCGGTTCAAGGGCCGCCAGCAGACCGTCCTCGGCCCTCCATTCGACGAGCGACCGCGAACCGTCTGCCAGTTCGACCCGCAGGCTGGGCATGGGGCCGCGGGCAGCCGGACGCCCCGGGATGCGGGCATCGACCTCCAGACGGAAGCGGCCGGCCCTTGGCCGTTGGACGACCACGGCCACGCTGGTGTCCGTGGAGCGAGTCCAGCGCAGATCGATGGCACCGCGTTCCGCGGTCTCGGGATGGAGAACATCGTCCTCGAACAGTTCGACGCTATCGATGAC
>CAYSPN010000712.1:0-9060 GCA_964432895.1 uncultured Candidatus Kuenenia sp. | reverse complement strand
GCTGCCTGCGGCCATCTTCCGAGGCGAGTCGCTTGGCGAGTCTCCACCGCTGCTCGGCTGCCTCGCGGCTCTCTCGTTCGAGCACCGTTGCCTCGTCGAGTTTGACCAATTGCTCGATGAGTTGCGCGTCGGCGAAATTCGCTGGCAGCCGTGCGATCCAGTCGTGGATCAGGGCCAGGCCGCGGTCGTCGACGATCTCCGATCCGATGTGCGGCATCCGCCCAGGGCCGACCGTCGACATCCGGTAAAGCAGGGTGGACCGGAAGGGATCGCCGGCCGCGATCACCCGCGGCTCAGGAATGCCGAATCCCCCCTGCGACGGCTGCATGCCCACCGCCTTCACGTCGCCGAGCGGGAGGTCGATGTTGAGATGAAGGTGCGGCACGCTACCGCCGCCGAAACGATGGCACGACGCGCAATTGACGTGAAGATAGGCACGCGCGCGGGCCTCGAGCGTTGCTGACGTGTCGGTGGGATCGGCCAGCCGCGGCAGGCTCTCCGTCGGCCCCGGCCGGGCCACGGTCGCAAAGGGATTGTCATCGAGGTTCGGCTCGATGACCATGTCTTTGATGAATCCAGAGTCTCTGAACGACTGCAGCTGGTTCACGCGGACGCCATCCACGACGACGTCGCGGTTGAGCTGTGGCACCGTGAAGGCGAGCGTGGTCTCGGCCCAGGCGTTGTGGCACCGCAGGCACTCGTTGCGGCCGAAGAACCGCCACGTCTGCGTGCGGACGCCCCCCGCGGCCGCGGCATCCTTGATCACCAGCGGCAATTGTTTCCCTTCGGGGGCCACGAGATCGGCATCGGTGCCCGCGTCGTTCCAGGCATACGTATAGCCGCGCCAGTGGCTGCCGTCGAAGTGCATGAGTTGCGTCTCGATCGGGCGGGATGTCGCGGGCTGTCCCCGCTCCATCTCCATGAAGAACGTCTTGGCAAACACGGTGTTCGCCGGGAAGAAAAACGTCCGCGAGAACATCGAACCGGGCACCTGCCGGCGTGGGCTGTGGAATTCGAACTGGCCATCTCCCGGCACACCGATGAACCGTCGGGCGGTGGCGTGGTCGGCCCAGGCCTCGGCCTGAATGTCAAAACACAGCACGCCACTGGCAGGCGTGTGGTGAGCGGTGTCGGCAAACAGGCCGGTCTCGCTCAGCGTCGTGGGAAACGGCGTGGCCACGCCGTTCGTCTCGTTTCGCACCAGTTCCTGTACCGAGCCGTCGTCGTAGTCGAGCAGGTAGAGTTCGCCGTCGTGGTCCTCGGCGAAGTCGATGACGCGGACGGTTGGCGCAGCCAGATCGCGAAGCGGGCCGGGCTCGGGTGTGTCGACCGTCACGCCCCAAAGCCGCCGCGTCTCCCAGTCGCCGAAGACATAGCTGCCCTGAAGTTCGGGGAACCGGCTGCCGCGGTAGACGACCCCGCCGGTGATCGATGCCCCGGCCGTGTGCGGCACCTCGATCATCGGCGGCACGATCGGCGTCGGCCCGCGTGGCCAGTCGGGGTGCACGGGATTGCGGCCCTCCTGGATGCTCCAGCCGAAGTTGTCGCCGGGCCGCACGCGGCAGACGAGTTCCCAGGTTTCGAGCCCCACGTCGCCAGCCCACAGGTCGCCGGTGTGGCGGTCGAAGTTCATCTTCCAGACGTTGCGAAGGCCGTAGGCGAACACCTCGCCGCGGGCGCCGGGAACCGACAGCAGCGGGTTGTCCTTCGGGATCGAGTAGGCCTTGCCGTCGGCGGGATGGTCGACGTCGATCCGCATGATCGAGGCCCGCAGGTCGGTGACGTCCTGGCCGGTCTTGTAGATGTCGGCGGGAAAGTGATCGCCGCCGTCGCCTGCGGAGATATACAGAAATCCGTCGGGGCCAAACCGCAGGCAGCCGCCGTTATGGCCGCCGGCAGGCCACGTGATGATCTCGACCTCGCTGGCCGGATCGCACCCTGGCACGCCGTCCTCCTCCGTCACCGTGAGGCGGACGACGCGGGTGCCGTTCGGATACGCTCCGTGGGATTCGTCCTTGTAGCCCACCGTGTAGCAGAGGTAGCAGAAACGGTTGGTGGCGAAGTCGGGGTGGAACGTCAGCCCGTAGACAGCCCCAAACCGCAGCGACTCGGTCGCATGCTCGTTCAACCGGGCGAGGAGTGCATGGATGTCGATGAACGGATCAGCCTTCCGGCAGCCAGGATCCTTCGGGATCGAATAGATGCCGCCGTAGTGCTCGGTGACGAAGAAGCGGTCGCTGCCGGGCGCCGTGGTGAGCGACGTCGGGTTCTTGAACCGCACGTGCTCGTAGAACGGCCGGGCCCGCAGCGGCGGCGGCGGCTCGGGAGTGCCCTTCACGGTGGAGGTGGTCCACGCCGGCCGGGCCGGGGCGACATGCTCCGCCGCCCGCAGCATCTGCATGTGCGACCAGCAGACACAGCATGCCAGCAGGCCCAGCAAGGCAGCGGCATATTGTGCGGGACATCCACGCATCGTCACCTCTCGAAAAAGCCGGCTGATATGTTCTGGCCAACAGGCCCGTGGTCTCTCTCTGGCGATCCTTATCATAGTGTCGATCCGGTAGTCGTCGGCAGGCCAGTGCACGCCTAGCCGCTGTCGGCCGCCGTCTCAGCCGATGATGCGGCCATCCCATAACTCTTGGAAAAACCGCCGCCAGGGCATGACCCGCACGCCTCGCACGACCCGTTCCTCCGCCTCGTTGCTCACCAGAATCGAGAGCCGCGGGGCATGCGTCTCGCCAAAGAGCAGGAGCGACCGCAGGTCGCGATCATCGATACGCGAAGAGCCCTTCACCTCGATGGCCACTTCGCCCTGTCCGAGAATGAAATCGACCTCGGCCCCAGACTTGGTCCGCCAGAAGTGGATGTCGTATCCGAGCTCGCGGTAGGAGCAGTGCGCATTGAGTTCCATGAGGACGAGATGCTCGAGCGCCCGGCCGAATTGTTCGCCTCGCGGCTCGAGGAGTCGTCGCTTCACGAGGGCCCCGGCGACCCCCACGTCGAACAGATAGAACTTGGGCGCCTTGCCGATGACCTGCCGTTCCTGACGCCTCTTGTAGGGAAGCACCAGCCGGCCGAGAAGAGTGTCGCAAAGAATCTGGAAATATTCTTTGACGGTCTTCGCATCGACGCCGCAATCGCGGGCGATATTGGCGTAGTTGACGAGCTCCCCATGCGAGTAGCCGACCGCCTCAAAGAACCGGGAGAACGCGGACACGTTCCGTGTCAGTCCCTCGTCGAACACCTCCTCTTTCAGGTAATCGCGAACATAGGCCTCGAGCGACCGTCGCGGGTGCGACGAGAGATAGTGGGCTGGCAGCAGCCCATGGTTGAGGGCACGGAGGATATCGAACTGCCCATGTGGTTGATCCGTCGCCGGGAACTCCGCCGTGACGAGCGGAAACATCTCGAACCGCCAGGCCCGGCCGCCGAGCAGATTGGCCCGGCCTCGCTTGAGCTTCCGGGCGCTCGAGCCGCAGAGCACGAACCGCAGGCCACGGTGTTCGATGAGCCAATGCACCTCGTCGAGAATGCCGGGAACCTTCTGCACCTCGTCCAGAATGATCGGGCGGGCGAGGTCGGCTGTCGGCCGAGCGAGCAACTGCTCCCGCAGCAACGCAGGACGGGCGCCGAACGCCAGGGCCACGTCGGTTTTCAGAAAGTCATAGGTGACGCTGTCCGGGAACGCCGCTTCGAGAAACGTCGACTTGCCCGTCTTGCGGGCACCCCACAAGAACGCGGACTGCCTCGCTGGCAGTTCCACCCGTAAAAGACGGCGGAAATCATCAACCATTCTGGAGCCTGCTCCGTTTTAGTTGCACCAAAACGGAGTATGCTCCCGGAAAGATGGACTGTCAAACCCGCCACGGGGGACAACGCGGGGACGCGGGCCAATTTGTTCGGCACGACGGATGCAAGGGCTCAGAGCCGGGCGAGGATCGCCTCGCCCATCGCCCTCGTGCCCACGGCCGGTCCGCCTCCGGCGATGTCGGCGGTGCGGATGCCGTCGGCCACCGTCCGCTCCACGGCCGTCTCGATCGCCCGCGCCTCGGCTTCCAACCCGAACGAGTGGCGGAGCATGAGGGCCGCCGAAAGCACCTGCGCACAGGGGTTGGCCTTGTCCTGGCCGGCGATGTCGGGAGCCGTGCCGCCGGACGGCTCGTAGAGCCCGTACGGCCTGCCGTGGCGGTTCTCGTCGAGCCCGAGCGACGCCGAGGCCATCATGCCGAGTGAGCCACAGATGACGGCCATCTCGTCGGAGAGAATATCGCCGAACATGTTTTCGGTGAGCACGACGTCGAATTGCGACGGACGCAGCACGAGCTGCATCGCCGCGTTGTCGATATACATCGTCGCCAGCGTGATGTCGGGGGCGGTGGCCTTGATCCGCTCGCCGACCACCTTCCGCCACAGGACCGACGTCTCCAGCACGTTGGCCTTGTCGACCAGCGTGATGTGCCGACGGCGGGCCCGGGCCGTCGCGATGGCAACGTCGGTGATCCGCTCGATCTCGGAGCGGCGGTAGACCATGGTGTCGATCGCTTCGATGTCGCCCCCTTCGATCTCCCGCGTCGATTTCGCGCCGAAATAAAGTCCGCCCGTGAGCTCGCGAATGCAGACCATGTCGACGCCGTCGGGAATGCGGTCGGGCCGAAGTGGCGAGGTGTCGACGAGATTCTTCAAGAGCAAGCCGGGCCGCACGTTGGCGAACAGTCGAAAATGCTTCCGCAGCGGCAGGAGCGACGCCCTCTCGGGCTGCTCCTGTGGCGGCAGCTTTTCCCATTTCGGCCCGCCGACCGAGCCGAAGAGGATCGCGTCGGCCGCACGGCAGGCTGCGAGCGTCGAGTCTGGCAGCGCCTTGCCATGCCGGTCGATGCCGGCGCCGCCGACATCGTGGGTGGAATGCTCGAGCGTATGGCCCGACTTCCGGAGCACGGCCTCGAGAATCGGGAGGGCGACGGCCATGACCTCGGGGCCGATGTAGTCGCCAGGGAGCACAGCGATGGTGATATTCATGGCCGGATGATAGGCCATGTGAGGGCCGTCGCAAGAGGGCGGCGTCATCGATCAAGCGCGATGACCACGGGCGAGCTCACCTGGAGCCCGGCGGGCGTCGTGGCCGTAAAGAAATACGCCCGCGCATCGGCCGGCGGCTTCGGTGCGACGAGCGTGCCGTCTGTGCCGACCTCCGCTGGCACGGTCTGCCAGGTGAGCTTATTGATCGGCCCCTTTTCAGCCGTGGAGACAAGCGTCGCCGACGCGACCGGCCCGCCGGCCGTGACGCGGCCCCGCGTGCCACGGTCATCGGCAGTCGGCGTGTCGACCACCGGCAGGCCGGGAGTGCCGAGCAACGCGGCGTCGATGAAGGCGGCTATCTCCCTCGGCGCCCAGCCCGCCTCGTGGCCGTGCGGCATGTTCACCTGGATGCGGACGTTCTTGGGTGCCCGCTGCACGTCGGCATAGCTCTTTCCATAGCTGTCGAGCGGGTAGGCGAAATCGTTGGTGCCGTTCACAAAGAAAATCGGCACGCGGCAGGCCGGCAGATAGGTGCCGGGATCGTACCGCTCCGTCCAGCGAGCCGCCTGCTCGGGGCCGATCCGCTCAAAGTCGCCAAGCCAGCAGCTGTTGTCGCGGAGGTGGCCGCAGCCATAGACGGGCACCGCCGCGCGAAAGCGGTTGTCGAGCGACGCGACGAGGCAGGTGGTGTAGCCGCCCCAGCTGATGCCGGTGATGGCCGTGCGGCCGGGATCGACGTCAGGAAAACTCCGCAGGAGCGAGTGGGCGCGGACACAATTGGCCACGGCGTGGTAGGGCCAGTCATCACTTGTCTCCGGCGTCGCGATCGTGTCGAACTTGTCCTTGTGGTCCTGCCCCGGACCACCATCGGGCATCCGGATGACGGCGTTCTTCTTCGTGCCAGCCGGGTCGGGCCGACTGCCGGCCAAGTCCATCGCGATGGCGACGTAGCCACGCTTCGCCCAGAGCGTCACCCATTCGGAAAAAGCCGTCCCGCCGCCGCCATGCACGAGCACGATGCCCGGCCACGGGCCCTTGCTCTCAGCCGCCGCGGCTTCGCCCGCATCGTTCCCGCCGCCGATGCTCGCCGGCGTGGCGTAATACGCAAACACCCGCGTGGCATGCTCTTCGAACGGCTCGCCTGCATAGAGCAGCGACCGCACCGGCGCAGTTTTGTCGAGCCACTCGAACGCCGGCGGCTGGCTGAGCGTGGCCAGATCCCACGGCAGCGATGCAGGCAGTTCAGGCGCGGGCACGATTCTTTCCGGTGCGGCTTCTTCCGCATGAACCGTGGCCACGCATAAGCAAAGCACGGCGACACACGCCATCCGAACGAGCCACGCCAAAGCAGACATGCAGAAACCCTCCAGGTTAAAAAAGGTGACAGCCAACTTTTCGCCGAACCCAGAATCTCGCACCCCTGCCGCCAGCAGGATACACACCTGTCCATGTCTTGATGAAGGCGTTTTCTCACAGGCGGCCTTGCATTCCATGTGTGTGGCGGTGCCCCCGAGTACGGCACCGAAAGTGAAGCAGGGATTTCGCCGATCAACACCGGTCCCGTGCGGTTGCGGAGCCGGAACCGAAGCGACCCGGCCGGCAGGCTCCATGACTGGCCGACGAAATGGCTCGCGAACTGCACGTGGCCCCTCGGGCGTCTATGAGCCCCCAGGACGCCCGCCGCGCGGCAGGCGGCAGCAGTCCGCCTGAACGCCGCCAGACGTTTAGACCGCGGGATTTTCGGGGGCAGAGCTAACTTTCAGTGGCGGCACGTCATTGTGTTGCGTCGCTCGTCTTGTATTTCCGCCGGCTGTCTTCGGCGGTATCTGCACCCAGAGGCAGCCCATGATCCAGCTTTCGGTTCAGCCCGCCCGCGCGATCGCGCGTTTCCGTCTCGCCGCCTGCGCGGCCGTCTTCGCTGTCGCGGCGGCCATTCCTGCCGCCGCCGCGTCGCCGTCGTTCGCCGCCTTCGACGCCCGCACGCAGGCCGGCGACCGGCTGACGGTCGTATTCTACGGCGCGTCGCTTACGTGGGGCGCCGACGCCACCGACCAGAACTATTTCTCCTACCGCGCACGGGTCGCCGCGCGACTCACAGAAAAGTATCCGCTGGCCCGGTTCACCTTCCATGATGCCGCGATCGGCGGCACGAACTCGCAGCTTGGCGTCTTCCGACTCGATCGCGACGTGCTCTCCCGCAAGCCCGACCTCGTCTTCGTCGACTTCACGGCCAACGACGACATCACCTCGAACGACCCCGAGACGCTCGCCTCCTACGAGTCGATCATCCGCCGGCTGGTGACCGGGGCGCAGGTGCCGGTCGTGCAGGTGATCTTCCCCTTCAAGTGGAACATCGATCGCAAGCTGCTCGCAGGGATGAAACGCCGCGACGCCCACACCGCGATCTCGGCCGCCTACGGCACGGGGCTTGGCGACGCCGTGCTCCGCGCGATCGAGACGGTAGAGCAGGGGGGGACCACCGTCGAGAAGCTCTGGGACACCGACGGCGTGCATCCGGGCAATGCCGGCTACGACCTCTTCGCCGCGGCCGCCTGGGACGGCTACCTCGCGGCCGTCGCCGCCAAGAAAACCTGTGCCGCCCCCGAGCGGATGCTGCATGCCCCGACCTACATGAAGCAGGCGCGGGTGCGGATCTCGTCGCTTGGCGACCTGCCGCCAGGCTGGCGGCGGGGCGTTCCCAACCTCGTGTCGGCCTATTTCGACATGCTGATGTCGCGGTGGCTCGACGACGAGGTGATCGCGACGAACCGCCGCGAGGAGAACGACTCCGCCGGGAAACAGACGCTCGTCCCGCAGCAGGTCGCGCCGCTGGAAGTGAAATTCCGCGGGGAGATGGTGCTCCTCTTCGGCGAGGGCACGCCGAAGTCGGGTCGCTACCGGGCGTTCATCGACGGCAAGCTGGCAGAGCGGCTCGTGCCAAACGCGAAAGAGCCGCTCCGCGAGTTCGACGCCGCCAGCATCGCCGCGCCGTCGCGGGGCAACACGCACCACGTCGCGGTGATCGCCACCGTCCTCGACCCCGCGACGGACCACACGCTGCGGATCGAGCCGTTGTTCGACGCCGACAAGGAGCAGGAACTCCGGCTCGAGAGCATCTGCGTGGCCGGCGGCGAGGCCCGGGTACTATCGGCCGAGACGCGGTGAACCGTTCGGCATCGGTAGCGACAGCATCGCGCACCGACACGATCTGTTACTCAGCTCCTTCCAGTCTGGCGACATCGGCCAGATCCTGGGGCCGGCCGGTTGCACGCTTATTGGCGACGAGGTGATGACGGGAAATCATCGGAAATGAGACGCCATCGACGACACAGTCGACGCGGTCGGCCAAGCCTCTGCAAATTCGACGCCATCGATGCCGGTAAGCAGATCGATTCGATTGGGCGGCAGGCCAATCTGGTAGACGATGTCCGGCTGCACGAAGGATTCAGGCGTCAGTGGGCTCCGCGGCGCCCCGAATCGCTCGAGCGCCTTCCAAAGCCTCACCGCATTTTCCATCGAGGGACGCACCCAGAGGTCGATGTCTCCGGTGGCGCGAGGCAGGCCATGACCGGCGACCGCGTAGGCTCCAACAACGAGAAATTCAACGCGTTCTGCGGACAACGCGTTCAACATCTCTGCGAAGTCGCGATTCATCGTATGGCTTCCCGGCGAATGCCCAGGCCGCAACGCTGAGCGGCCAGACCAGTTGGATCCGCTCCGCCGCGGTCATCGTCGCATACGGATCAGGCTCGCGTTCGCCGCGTGTGCCGATCCACTCCACACCACGGCTGCTCGCGGGGGGATACGTCTTCGCATCAACCATCCTTTTATGATAGCCGAAGGCGGGTGAGCTGAAAAAAGGAGGACAAAAGGTGGCAGCCACCTTTTGCACAATATCCGAAGGGCCATTCAGGCAGGAAGTGGCTGTCGCCTTCTGCCTGAGAGAATTTGACTGTCGAAGAAAGGAAAAGCGATGCCGCTTTTTGAGATTGAAACCGAGTCACATATCGTGATCACCTGGGCGGGCGACGAGGACTCGGCACG
>CAYSPN010000711.1:0-4610 GCA_964432895.1 uncultured Candidatus Kuenenia sp. | reverse complement strand
CGGCTCTTCGAGCGGGGCCTTACCAACGACGCCATGCATGGCGTCTACGTGGCCAGCAGCCCGAATCCGGTGAGCAACTCCGACTTCATGCGTAGCCTGCGGCGAGCAGTGCCCTGGCCGAAGGTGCCGCTAGCCTTGCCTACCTTCGCGTGGATGGTGCGCATCGGCGCACCGCTTCTGCTTCGCACCGATCCGGAGATCGCGTTGTATGGTCGGTACGTGAAGAGCAGCCGCCTTGAGCGGGAGGGGTTCACGTTTACCTATCCGTGGCTCCCTGAGGCGCTCGCGGCCTGCTTCACCCAGCCGGCGGAGTGACTACTCGCGGTGCCGGATGTTCCCTTTAGACTCCCGTCATGCGTCCGCCCGACAGCCGGACCACGCAATGCAGCGGACTCGCGATAGACTCCAGTGGTATGGTTCGTCCAATGCCGCGATCCGCTGATTGCGGTCGTTCGGTGAAGGAGTTCTTGGAGTACGTTCGATGTGGCTGATGGTGGTCCTCTCGCTCCTGATCAACGTGGCCGTACTCCTGCCAGTGTGTGCCAGCCTGTTGACGGATGCTTCGTGGACCACATCGGCGTATGGCGAGGTGACACCAGCCCGCGCCATCCTGCTTTCGATCTACCTGGCGATCGGGCTGGTGTCGGTCCTGCTGCTGGTTCGCCGTGAGCCGAAAGCGGTCGCAGCGCTGCTGCTCGTGCAGGTTCTGTACAAGGTCACCACGCCGCTGACGATCGGAACGCTCGCGAACCCGGTGGTGGTGAGTAACCTCGTGGTCGCGGGATTCCACACGGCCACCCTGATGTGCCTCTGGCGTGGCCGGGCATTGGGTGGATCGACCGATGACCGGCTGGCGGAGTGAGACGCAGACGCCGAACCAGTCGCTGCACCTGCCGGCCGAAGCCTCACGCCATCGGCAGTTGGACGGCCGCGGCGGCGGCGCGGAGTTCCTTCGGCAGCGGGAAGTAGACGTCCTCTTCGCGGATCGTCCGCTCCTCCACCGTGGCGCCGTAGCGATCTCTCAGCCATGCCACGCAGTCCTGCACGACGCTCTCGGGGGCGCTGGCACCGGCGGTGATCACGAGGGTCTCATTGCCGGTGAACCAGCGTGGATCGATCTCGTTGGCGCCGTCGATGAGATGGGCCGTGATGCCCCGCTCGCGGGCCAGTTCGGCGAGCCGTTGGCTGTTGGAACTGTTCTGGCTGCCCAGCACCAGCACGTGGTCGGCGCCATCCGAGAGCAGGCGGACTGCCTCCTGACGGTTTTGCGTGGCGTAGCAGATGTCGTCCTTGGGCGGGCCGACGATCTGAGGAAACCTCGCTTTGAGCCGGTTGATGATCCGTGAGGCGTCGTCCACCGAGAGCGTCGTCTGCGTGAGGTAGGCGAGCCGGTCGTCCGAGCCGAACGGGAGGGCATCGACCTCCTCCGTCGTCTCCACGAGGGTGAAGGCGTCAGGGGCCTGGCCCATGGTGCCGATCACCTCGTCGTGGCCCTCGTGGCCGATGAGCATGATCCGGTAGCCGGCCTTGGCATACTTGATCGCCTCCAAGTGCACCTTCGTCACGAGCGGGCAGGTGGCATCGATGGCCCGCAGTCGTCGCTCGGCAGCCACGCGACGCACCTCCGGGGCCACGCCGTGGGCGGAAAAAAGCAAAACGCCCCCTTCCGGCACTTCCTCCACCGCGTTCACGAACACCGCCCCCTCGCGGACGAACCGGTCGACGACGTGCTTGTTGTGGACGATCTCGTGGAAGACGTAGACCGGCGTGCCATAGAGCCGGATGGCCGTTTCGAGCGTGTCGATGGCCATGTTCACACCGGCGCAGAAGCCGCGCGGGCTGGCAAGCAGAATCTTCATGGCGGTGGTTCCGGGCGGGGGGAAGGCGAGCGCGACTGGGGCCAAAATAGGCCGATACGCTATGGTAGTGGGGGCGGTTCAGCCCTACCAGTGAAGAACAGGCCCTCCTCTGCAAACACCGCCTAAACGCGGTGATGCCGATGTCCGTCCAACCAGCGCAGCCCGCTCGACGCGACCCGACGGCGTGGCATCTTGCGCGCGTTCCCACGGCTGGTGACCTCGCCGCCGCGGAGGCCTTCTGCCGCGATGTGGCCAGCCGGCACTACGAAAACTTTACGGTCGCCACGCGGCTCGTGCCACCACGGTTGCGGCAGCATATAGCTAACGTCTATGCGTTTGCGCGGTGGAGCGACGACTTGGCCGACGAGGCGGCCAGCCCCGCGGAGGCCGCCCGCGATCTGGCGGCCTGGCGGCAGGGACTGGAAGAGTGTTTCGCGGGCCGGCCCGGGCATCCGGTCTACGTGGCGCTCGCCGAGACCGTCCGACAGACCGGACTCACGATCGAGCCGTTCGCCGATCTGCTCGATGCGTTCGAGGAAGACCGGGCCTTCGACGCGGCCGGCGTGGCCGTGCGGTATGCCGATCGTGACGGGGTCGTTGCCTACTGCCGCCGCTCTGCCGATCCCGTGGGGAGGATCGTGCTCGCGCTCGAGGGCTGCCGCGATGCGGCGCTCGTCGCCATGTCCGACTCGATCTGTACGGGCCTGCAGTTGGTGAATTTCTGGCAGGATGTGCGACGCGATCGTCTGGCGGGCCGCGTCTATCTCCCGCGTGACGACATGCAGCAGCACGGCGTGACCGAGGCGATGCTCGATGCTCAGCGGGCCGGGCCGCGTCTCAGGGAGCTCTTGCGTGCGGAGGTGGCCTGGGCACGGGAATGTTTCGAGGCGGGCTCGCCGCTGGTAGGACTTGCGCCGCCGGTGCTTCGGCCTGCGATCGGGATGTTTCTGGCGGGTGGCCGGGCCGTGGCCGACGCGATCGAACGGGGCGGGTTCGACACGCTCGGGCGACGGCCGACCGTTGGGAAATGGACCAAGCTTCGTCTGGCCGCGCAAGCCTGGTGCCGCCTGCAGACCACGCCTGACCGCTCTTCTGGTGGACAACCATGAGCACACTCGCGGCCGACCATGACGCGTGCGCTGAGGTGCTGGGGCGGTCGGGCTCGAACTTCGCGTTGCCGATCCGTCTTCTGCCCGAGGCGAAGCGACGCGGCACCACGGCGCTCTACGCCTTCTGCCGCCGCGTCGACGACATCGTCGACGACTCCGCCGATCCGGTTGAGGCCCGAACCTCCCTCGATGCCTTCGCGGCGGATCTCGATGCAGCGATTGGAGGCGGGAAGTCGGCGGATCCGGTGATCCGGGCGGTCGTCGACACCGTCCGCCGGTTTGCCGTGCCGGCGGAATATCTCCGCGACATCATCGACGGCTGCAGGATGGACCTCGAACGCAGCACCTACGACACGTTTCCCGAACTGGAGCAATACTGCCGCCGAGTGGCCAGTGCCGTCGGTCTGGCCGCTATTCACATCTGGGGCTTTCGGTCGCCACGCGAGGCGCTACCCGCCGCGCATGCCTGCGGTCTCGCCTTTCAATTGACGAACATTCTCCGCGACATCCCCGAGGACCTTGCCCGCGGCCGGATCTACCTGCCGCAGGAGGATTTTTGTGCGTGCGACTGCAGCGTGGATGATCTCCGCAGCGGCCGGACCGGCCCGGGCTTCGAGCGGCTGGCGAGTCTGAACGTGGCCCGGGCCGCCGATTGCTATCGGCAGGCGACCCTGCTCGACCGGCTGCTCTCCACCGACGGTCGCATCGTGTTTCGTGCGATGTTCGGCGCATACCGTTCGTTGTTCGTCGCGGTCCGGCAGGCGGGCACACGGATTTTCACGGAGCGGGTACGGCCCGGCCGATTCCGCATCATGGGCTCGACCGTTACGGCACTCGCACTCGGTCCACGGCTGCTCTTCGATACTCGGCGAGGGCGGGGTGTCAGATCGCGTGGTGCGGGAGGTCGTCAGGATGAGTGAGTCACGCGGCGCTTTGCTCACCACGTCCGCTCGGCCGCACGTCGTCGTGGTTGGTGGCGGTCTGGCCGGCCTCGCGGCGGCGGCCGCGCTCTCGTCGGCCGACGTCCGGGTGACGGTGCTCGAGTCCCGGCGTCGCGCCGGTGGTCGGGCCGCTTCGTTCGAGGATCCCGTGGCGGGCGGACTCGTCGACGCCTGCCAGCACGTGGCGATGGGCTGCTGCACGAATTTTCTCGAACTCTGTCGGCAGGCCGGGCTGGCCGACGCCCTCCGCCGTGACCGCACGATGTGGTTCATCGGACCCGACGGGGATCGCGCCGCCTGCACCCCCTCACGCATCCTCCCGGCGCCGCTGCACCTCGCGCCGCTTCTTCTGAGCATGCGGCACTTTTCGTTTCGCGAGAAGCTCTCGCTCGGACTGGGCATGCTGAAACTGGCGAGGTATCGCGAGGGGGCCGCCGGCAAGACAGGCTCGGCGGGCAGCACGGCGCTTGACTGGCTCAAGGCGGCGGGCCAGCCCGAGCGGGTGATCCGGCTCTTCTGGCAGCCGGTCCTCGAGAGCGCGCTTGGCGAATCGATCGATCTCGTCAGCACCGGCGCGGCGCGGAAGGTGGCGGTCGATGCCTTTCTTGCCCATCGCGACGCCGCCGATATGTTCGTGCCCACGGAGCCGCTCGGCAGCCTGTTCGGCGATCGCCTCGTGGGATGGCTGGAGGGCCGCGGCG
>CAYSPN010000710.1:0-5312 GCA_964432895.1 uncultured Candidatus Kuenenia sp. | reverse complement strand
GGCGAAGCGTTTGAGGTGGTCCATGCGTGCGGGTGTCCGAATTCAGTCCGGATTGTCCGCCACGCAACAGGTGTGGGTCAAGTTTGCCGTCACGGCGTGTCGGTGGCTCAGGTCCCCGTCGCGGCAGAACGTGTCGCCCTGTCCACCCACCGTCGCAGCGGATCGGTGACCAGCCGAAGCATCGCTGCGGCGGCAACGGAGATCAACACGATCAGGATGATGTTGAATGGGAATTGGATGGCGGCGAGACCCGGGAATGTGCTGATCAGCGTCTGGTGCAGCACATAGATCTCGAGGGTGAGGCCAGCCACGAGATCGACGACCCAGGCGAGCCATCGAACGCGTCTGAGCGGCTGCATGACGACGGGGTCGCTGAGCACGCCGATCGCGAGGCACGACACGGCGGCGACGAGCACGAAGAGCACGGGGAACAATCCCGCGCCGATACCCCGCACGACCATCAGGTATTTCAGGGCGAAGTACGCGATGGTCAGCAACGCAGCCAGGCAGGCGATTGCCCGGAAGTGGCGGAGAGCCCCCGTCGGCCTGCTGGCCACGAGCATGCCACCGAGGAACAGCGCCACATCGAAGGCGTCGTAGACACTCGCCGGCACGCTTCCCAAACTGAGATGTGCGCCAGGTGCGAGCATGGCAGCATCGTGCATGCAGCCGTAGAGAAAAAGCCCGATCGCCGTGGCGAAGCCGGCGTAGAGAATGAGACTGGACCGCGGCCATGCCAGGGCGTAGCCGATCAGATAGATGGCGACGATGTTCCTGATATACGTGAACGGCGTCGGCCAGATGAGCAAGCGCAATGCTTCGTCGAGCGTCCACGGCGACTGGCCGTTCACGATCGCATATGCGCGGCCGCCGATGATGCCGACAAACAACACCACTGTGATGATCACGGCTGGATAAATCCTGACCAGCCGACGGGCAAGGAAAGGGCCAAGCCGCTGTCGCCGCGAGAACAGGCTCGAACCGATCCCGAAGCCCGACAGGAGATAGAAGAGGCTGTTTCCCAGCAGTCCGTCGACGGCGAGGAATGATCTCGGCCAGAACCGTTCCAGATGCGAGTTGACGATCAGCCCACAGGCGAGGCAAAGCAAGAGCGACGTGTCACGCCGAGAGGGCCGGGCTGCAGCGGCCGCCTCCCGCCCACTCGACGGATTGCCGTGAGAGCCCGGAATGCCGACAGAGGTGATCATGGCAACACTCTACCTTGCCGGTCGCAGCGATCTGAGAGTCGGAGGGGGTCGAAGAGGGCCGAAGGCATCGCTTGTTCAGCCTTCTGTCTCTCATTATGATCGCACCGTCGCTCACTGACAGGCAGTGCTCCGGCGAGGAATCCGCCCAATGTTTCAGCGTGCATTCGGTGCCCTGCGGAGGCGGCTGCATACCCTCACCGGTCGTGACAACGAACCACGCAGCCTCCTCCTTCTGCAGGATCTGCTTCGCGACTATGGTTTCGTGCCCGTCTCCGGGTCGGCGATGTCGTTCGAGAGCATCCTCACGATCTGCAACGACATCCTCGTCAACGAGCGGAAGGCGGTCATTGAGTTTGGATCGGGAATATCCACACTGGTGATTGCCAGCCTCATCCGACGCAAGGGGCTTGCGTGCCGGTTCGTGAGCGTCGACGGCAATGCCGCCTGGCAGGCGATCATCAGCCGCAGCCTGCACGACGCAGGCACGGCCACCGGCGTGGAACTGATCCACGCTCCTGTCGTGCCCCATCGACTCGCGATCGCGGGCAACTCGTGGTACGACCTGGATTCGCACCGCGATTCGATCGCAACATCCACCTTCGACTCCGTGATCATCGATGGTCCGGAGGCCTGCAACGACCGGATCGCCCTGGCACGCTACCCCGCGCTGCCGTTTCTCCGCGATCACCTCGACTTCGAGCGATGCTTCGTCCTCCTCGACGACGCAGGCCGAGCCGGGGAACAGGAGATCCGCAGGCGGTGGAAGGCCGAGCTTGGCATCGACCTGCGCATGAAAGTGTCGAAGTCGGCCTGCGGGTTTCGCGGAAAGTGGTTCAACCCGATTCCGTAGACGGCTGGTCGTATCACGACCGCATCTGCCGCCGATCCGCGGCCGAGCCAAACCGCACCCGCGAGGGATCGAAGAACGAATCGGGCGACATGTAGGGGCGGTCCCACTGCTTCTCCGGATCGGCCCAGACCTCGAAGGAAAAGCCGGCGTCGAGGCAGGGAATGCCGAGCGGCCGCAGCTGCGGAAACAGCGCCGACTTGCCGACGCCGCCGCCCAACAGGCAGAGGTCTGGCTTGTCTTGCAGTTGGGAAAGGTCGAGCGTGTCGGCAAACGAACGGCTCGGGGAAATCGTCAGCCATTCGATCCCACGGGGGCTGGCCGCCTGGATCGACCGCGTGATCGCCTCCCGCTTGGCACCCGTGGCCGAATGGACGATCAACACCCTCCGGCCGCCGACCAAGTCGGAAAACACAGGGCCCCGCAACAGGCCATACACGAAATAGAAGGGCACATAGTTGTCGAGCGTGAGGGTGACGTTGTGCTGTGTCAGCCACTTTCGCACCGCCGGAAAATACTGCTCCTGGAAGGGCGTGGGGGCGTAGCCGAGATGCAGAGCCAGGATCCCGTCCCGTGCGATCTCCAGATACCGCGACGAGAGCGTGGGGACGAACGCCTTGCGTTCCGCGTGGGACATCGCGCCCGACGAGACTCCGGGGGCCGTCTGGGCCTGAAACCCGACGATACGCTGCCGTATCAAGTGCCGCGTCTGGGAAAGGCGAATCTTCCATCGTCGCAGCACGGGATGCCGGACGCTTGGCGATTGATAACCGAATAGCAGCAGGAACTCCCCGTCGCTCATGCGACAGACCGGCAGATAGGCCGACCCGACGGCCTGCAACACGCGGCCCGTAAACCGCTCGAACCACGCGTCACACTCGACCGTTTCGGGGGCAAAGGCGAAGCACTGCGGGTAGCGCTGCTTTTCAAAGCCGGGAATGAAGAACGGCACGCTCTTCTGCAGAACCCTGTATTCGGGCGGCAGCACGATCTCCCCTGCGGCCGGGCAAGGGGCCGTTGCTCGCATCGAGTCGTCGCGGGGCTTCATTGTCTTGGCCGGAAAAACGTCTGTTTCGTGCATACACTCCGATTATCCTAGCATGCTTACGATCCCAGGATCGTGAGACGACAGGCTCGCCCGTTCGACCATGAAAGTCGTGCACCTCAACTACTCCGACTCGATCGGCGGCGCCGCCCGCGCGGCCCTTCGCATTCATCATGCGGCTCGCGACGCAGGCATCGACTCGAGTCTGGTGGTGAACAGGGCCGCTCTGGTCGACCCGACCGTCATCGGCCCGACATCAGCCCCCGGAAGGCTGCTGGCCAAGTCGCGACGCATCCTTGCCAATCCGTGGCAGCGCCTGCTGAAGGGGGGCAGCCCCGGACTCCATTCGCCCGCCTGCATCCCGTCTCGTTGGGCGAGCCGCCTCAATGCCTCTGCCGCGGATGTCGTGCACCTGCACTGGATCAACTGTGAAATGATGTCGATCGCTGACATCGGCCGGCTCACGAAGCCAACGGTCTGGACGCTGCACGACATGTGGGCCTTCTGCGGTGCCGAGCACTACACCGACGGCATCAGGTGGCGTGAGGGATATACCACTGCGAATCGGCCGGCCCAGGAATCGGGCTTCGACCTCGACCGCTGGACGTGGCAGCGGAAGCAGCGTCAATGGCTGCGGCCGTTCCAGATCGTCACCCCCAGCCGCTGGCTGGCGGATTGCGTGAAGCAGAGCACGCTCATGCGCAGCTGGCCTGTCGCCGTCATCCCCAACCCCATCGACACGAAGATCTGGCGGCCGGTGGACAAGCTGCTTGCCAGGCAGACGCTGAACCTCCCTCCGTCCGCACCGATCCTGCTGTTCGGTGCGTTGGGCGGCGACGAGGATCCCCGCAAGGGATTCGATCTGCTACGCGACGCCCTGCAGCACCTGCGGGGTCGCGTCGATGGACTGGCGCTGAACGGCCTGGAACTCATCGTCTTTGGACAGTTGGCACCCTCGCAGCACACTCACCTGGGATTTCCCGTTCGCCACACCGGCTATCTGCACGACGACGAGAAACTCCGGCTGCTCTACAGCGCCGCCGACGCGGTGGCCGTGCCTTCCCGGCTCGAGGCCTTCGGGCAGACCGCGTCGGAAGCCCACGCCTGCGGAACACCCGTCGTCGCGTTCAACACAGGCGGGCTAGCCGACATCGTCGCCCATCGCCAGACGGGCTACCTCGCGAAGCCATTCGACGTGCAGGACATGGCGGCCGGAATCGAATGGGTGCTCGGAGCCCAGGGGAGCAGCCGGGGCCTGGGGCACGCGGCCCGCGAACGGGCCTGCCTCCTCTGGGATTCGGCCGTCGTCGCACGACAGTATGCCGGCCTTTACGCCGCCATGACGGCCACCGACGGATAGGCGACTGTCCCGACCACCCTCGCGGCAACGCTGGGCAATCGCGTTTTTCGCGAAGTAGGATTGTCGACGTGGGCCAACTCGACAGCGGCTGTTCATGCCCTCAGGCCCCATCACATGGTTTCAGGAACCGTTCTGTGAAGCATCTCGCGTTCATCGGCTCGATGCAGGCAGCCGATGACTGCGCGCGGAATCGATGGGCATCGGCGGCACACAACACGACGCAACTGGAGCTGATGCATGCGCTCCACGAGTGTGGAGTCGACCGCGTGACCGCCCTGAGCCTGCCCGGCTGTTCCGCCTTCAACGCGCGGCCCAGAACCCGACCGTTCAAACGCAGCGTCATCGAGGATGGCGTCGTTGTCGAGGAACTTCCCTCTTTCGCGCTGGGACCGGTGCAGATCCTCACGCAGGTCTGGTCGATGATGCGAAGGCTGTTCGGCCGCTGGCCCGATGGAAGGCCCGACGCCATTCTCGTGGCCAATCCGCTCACGCGATTCACGGCGCCGGCGCTCCTCGCAGGATGGTGGCATGGCATCCCCGTCGCGACCATCGTGGCGGACCTGACCTGTTCCCAGACGGGCCAGCCACCGGTCACGCGGCTGCGGAACTGGCTGCAGACGCTGATGGTTCGCCTCTCACCCGGCACGATCGTCTTTTCCTCGCACACGACGAACGATTTCAGACACGGCAAGCCCTCGATGCGGATGGTCAGGCCCCCCGCCTCCTACCTGCTCGATCTCCCGCAGCCGCCCGCCGAGCCCGCCGCCCACGCGATCTATTTCGCCGGTGCCCTCTCTGAGCCGGCCGGCGTGAACCTGCTGCTCGACGCGATCCCGCACGTGCAAGACCCAA
>CAYSPN010000709.1:0-4654 GCA_964432895.1 uncultured Candidatus Kuenenia sp. | reverse complement strand
CGGTCGCCGACGGCCCCGCGACGCCTACGACACTGCGTCCTACCGCCACGCGATCACGCGCGCGGTAGGGCTGCTCAACAAGGCCCGCAAGGAGGAAGACCCGAAGGCGGCACCGATTCCCGACTGGTCGCCCAACCAGCTGCGGCACGCCGCCGCCACCGAGATCCGGAAGAAGTTCGGCCTCGAGGCAGCACAGGTGGTCCTCGGTCACTCGACCGCCGACATCACACAGGTTTACGCTAAGCGGAATCAGGCGCTGGCCGCGCAGGTGATCCGGCAGATCGGCTAGCCGCCGTGCCCGGTTGCCTTGGCCGCGATCGCTTCGTGACCCCCGTCAGCTCATCGACGCGGCGTCGGGCCGCCTCGATCTGGCTCTGCCGGCGTTCGTTGTGCCGCATGACGTGCGCCGGGGGCTTTGGCGATGTGGCCGGAGGGTACGGTTGGCCATTCGGCCGGCGTCGCGTGGACGCATCGATGAACTCATCGATGGCGGCGGCCGTGACGTATCGCTTGCCGCCGATACAGATACTCTCGAGCGTCACGCCCTTGCAGCCCTTCAAGCACCAACGCCAGAGCGTCGAGACATGCGGCGTCTCGCCGGTGATCTTGGCGAGATAGGCGGCCGCGTCGGGCAGCGACATCGGCCGGTCGTAGGCCAAATGCTTGAGTGACTGCGGGCAGCATCGATCCGGGAACGCGGCCTTCCGAGGACGTCGGGGGTTGGTCATGATTCACCTTCCTTTCTGCAGCGGGGGCAGCCCGCACGGATTCACTCGTCGATCTCCTCACGCCGCCACTTCTTGCTTCCGCCGAACCGCACGTGCTGGGAGACGTCGCCACGGACGACGTAGCGGCACCAGGTGCGGCGGGCCACACGCCGCTTATGGGGAGGCGTTGTCCTGCTCACGGCGGCCGAGAGTGACGATCACGTACTTGTTGTCCTCTTTCATCACCGTAATGAAAAAGGAGAAGGATTCGGCCCCCTCGGCTCGGCCGGCGATGTCCCAGCCGCGATTACCCGTTTCATCGGTCGCGAGCGCATGAGAGTCGGCCCAGGTCACGGTCGCACCCTTGAAGCGTGGCACCACGTACTTGCGATAACTTTCAGTGAGTTGCCGCAGATCGGAGTTTCGAACGGTCTTCTCGCTTGTAATCGCGATCATGCGATCGACATTTCCCGCCTTCGCGTGCCTGACGAATTCCTGGGCCGCGGCGACGTACTGTTTCTGTTCCGAAGCGGGCTGGGGCACCTCGATCGACCAGGTGGCTCCCCCGGCTCCGTCCTCGAGGAAGCGGATGTCGATGGCGGCGGAAACTCCACCGTTTGAAACGACCCATCGTTCCGTCCATGCTCGTGAGCCAGGCGGCCCCTGAGGCAATTCAGTCACATATGGCAGGGCCTTTTCGATCGGCTTGATGCCGAGGGTGCCGGCGACGGCACTCACGCCGAGAGCCGAATCGGCGAGCAGCTTGGGGTTGGCAAGCGTCCCTCTTTGGATGACGCCGGGCGGAAGTTTTTCGGGCTGCTCTGGTTCAGTGGCAGTGCCGCGCGCGGGGGTTTGCTCGACCAAAGGCAAGGCAGGATCTGCGGCCTGTGCAGGTCCCGCCAGTGCGACCAACAGTACTACAACACGTTTCACGGAATCCTCGAGATAGTGAAGGGTAACCTGGTCGAACGTGGTTGCCGTCGCCTTGCGACGAAGATGGAGCACGATTGCTCGCGAGTCTATCTTTCGTCGTGCGATATCCTTATTCATGGACGAGGCCTCTCGTCGTCTGCCCCCTCCAGCTTGGCTCTGAGCCAGGCTTTGAGGACTTCCATGGGATAGAGCGTGACGTGGTCGAGCCGGATGCACTTGATCTCACCAGCCCGCGAGAGCCGGGCGAGCGTCGACGTGCTGAGCCCGAGTACCTTGGCCGCATCCCTGGGGCGGAGCATGAGGCGGCGAGGGCCTCCGGTGGATTTGTCACCGCGGAAGAACGGGTTTTCCTTCGGGATTCTTGCGGGAGAGCGGGGGAAACGGGGCCGAAGCGGTGACTCGCGGTCTCTCATGAACGACTCCTTCCAGCGATGCGACAGGCGATCCATGAAGGCTCAGAACGCGTCATGAATCGCTCGTTTTTGAACATGGGTTCACATCCTAAGGGCATGGGTTCAGGTCCCGCAGCACATTTTGTTGGCCCCGGATCCGCCCGCCCTTGCAACCGCGGGGGCAACCATCCCCAGGTGGTGGATATGCTGGGTTTCCGGGCCCCTCTGGTGCCATAACTTCGTTTCGCCCGTGTTTGGCGAAGTTGTGGCACCACTCACGATCACCAGCAGCCGGGTCAGCGAGACAGGGGGCAGGGCTGGGCGGATGACGAAGTGGTGCCACAACTTCGTTTTTCCCGTGTTTGGCGAAGTTGTGGCACCACTCATGGTTTCGTTTGCAGCGGGCAGGGTACGAGACAGGCGCTCGACGCAGACGAGCGTGTGGTGACGAAACTTCGTTTCGCCCGAATTTGGCGAAGTTGTGGCACCACTGCTCCGCGGTCTCGCCGTCCGTCGGGGATCGGCTACCGAGTGGGCACGTGAACCACGTTTGGTGCCACAACTTCGTTTCGCTCGGGTTTGGCGAAGTTATGGCACCAGACCCTTCCGTCAGCGGCCGACTTCAAGGGTCCGAGCCGCCTCCCGAAACCGAAAAAGGGAAAAAATCCAGGACCCCAACGTGACAAAACTCGCGCGGGGGCGGGGGGCGCTCCGGGGGGAGTCTTGGTGCGATGGTGCTGCCCGACTTGCGTTCCCCCCGACGGTTCCCTGCCGCCGACCCGGCCCGCCCGCCGCCGCCGGTCGAGTCCCCCGCCCCCGCTCGCGCGGCCCCCCGACTGCGGCCCCTCTCGCGGCCCGTCCCCGCCCCGCCCCTGCGGCCCCGTGCGCGGCCCGTCGCGGCCCCTGCGCGGGCCGGGAGCATCGCGGGCCGGGAGCATCGCGGGCCGGGAGCATCCCCGCGCGCCGATCCCTGCCCGGTGAGCGCATGAAAAAACCCCCTGCCCCGGTGAGGGGCAGGGGGCAGGGATCGACGGGCCGGGAGCGGTTCAAGCCCCCTTCGCGGCCCGCGCTTCGGCACCCTTCGCCGTCGCGAACTCCGCCCACTTCGTGACGGCTTCGGGGTTTTCGAGCATCCATGCGAGCAAGTACGCGCACTCCGTCGGATCGCCGGAGATGCCCCGCGTCGGATGGTGCCGACCGGAAGCATCCTTCCAGAATCGCTTGTTGTAGGTGAACTCCGCGTACCCCTCTTTGTTCACGACGATTTCGACCGTCTTCCCGTTGGGAAGCATCTCGACGGCTTTCGCATACTCGTACCGTTCGTTCGGCTTCAACTCGACGAAGCCCACTTTCGGCTTCGGCTTCGCCGCTTCGGCATCCGCTGCGCGCTTCTCCGCTTCCGCCGCCCGCGCTTCCGCCGCCGCCGCCCGCGCTTCGGCTTCCTGCGCCTTGCGCTCGATCTCCGCGATTCTCGACGCGATGTCGAGCATTTTCTGATTGCTCATCGTCATTCTCCGTTCGTGGTTGCTTTGCCGGCCGCACGGCCGACCCGAAGCATCCCTCCCGGCACCCCCCCGACGTCTTTTTCTCTCATCTCTCTCCGTCGCCTGGTGGTGAGTGCGCCGTGTCGGGCCAGTGTTGTCACAGCGCCATCAGTGGGGTGCCGGGATGGGTTTTGCGGCGGGTCGGCACGGTGCCGCTCCACCACTTTCCTCCCGGAGATTCCTCCCATGCGTTTGCCCAGTTTCATCAAGGCGATCGTCGGTTGCACTGACACCGAATCGAGTCGCTATTCCCTCGGTGGCGTGAAGTGCGAGAGCGCTGACAACGTCTCGATCATCACGGTCACCGACGGCCGGAAGTTGCTCAACGTCTCCTACGGCGATGAGTGCGATCCGGTCGATTGCATCATCGAAGCCAAGCCGCTGACCAAGGCCTACACCGCCGCCGCTGTGAAGGGGCGCAACACGGTGTTCGAGGTGGTCGACGGCAAGGCGATGGTCGTCGGCGGTGGCGGCGCTGCCACGGCGCCGCTGCTCGACGGCAAGTTTCCGCGGTGGCGGGACGTTTTCGGTGATGCGTCGGCCCACAAGCAGATCGGCGTGAAACCGGAACTGCTCATCGACGTCCTGTCCGTCTTCAAGGCGGCGGGAGTCGAAGGTGTGCGGGTCTACGTCGCCGACGGTGAGAGCCCGTACTACTTCGCCGGCACCGCTCCCACCGGGGAAGTGATCCGGGCGGTGCTCATGCCGGTGACGCTCGACGTCACGCCGTTTCCCGGTGAGTTCGGCACCGAGTCTGACTCGGAGTCGGAGGAGATCGCCGAGCCCGCCGCTGTCTGACCCCTTCGGGCTGTCGGACGTTCCGCGGCCCGTTCCGTTTCTTTCTCTCTCAGGAGCTTCGTTTCATGAAGTTGCTCACCCAAGAGATTCGCAAGGTTCTCCCGCCCCTCTTCTCGCAGGAGGGGTCGGGAGACGACACCACGGTGTACGTCAAGTTCTTTGACCCGTGGTCGCAGTGGACTTGGTACGCCACCGAGTTCGACGGCAAGAACGAGTTCTTCGGCATCGTCGTCGGGCAGGAACGCGAGTACGGCTCGTTCTTCCTCTCGGAGCTGAAGGC
>CAYSPN010000708.1:0-2556 GCA_964432895.1 uncultured Candidatus Kuenenia sp. | reverse complement strand
GGGCGATGCCATCGGCACCCTTCACCCGCACGTCTTCGAGTGCTGCGAAGCTCCGCCGCTCTTCGCGTGGGTAAGCCACCATCAGCTTCACCTCGTGCCGGCCTCGCTGCAGCCGCATCACCTCCTCGCCGTAGAAGCTCGCCCGGATCGTCGAAGCCACGTCGGAGAGCGATACTCCCATCGCCTCGGCCTGCGGCTTCACCTTCATCTGATATTCCCACTTGCCCGGCCGGGAATCGTCATCGACGGCGATGACGCCCGGATACTCGGCCAGCCAGCCCTTCACCCGCTCGACCGCCGTCTCTAACTGCCGTACCGACTCTTTGTCGGACGGAGCCAGCAGCTTGAACTCGATCGCCTTGCCTGCCGGGCCGATGTTCTCCGAGGCGAAGATGACGCTGTCGGCACCGGGCACCGATCCCGAGGCCTTCCGCCACTCGGAGAGGAACTGTTCACTGTTCACGGTGCGGTTGATCGCATCCTCGAGTTCCACGCTCACCGAGCCGATATGGCTGCCACCGAGCTTCGATTCCACGCTCGGCTTGCCCCGTACATCGGCGGAGCCCACGGAACTGTGCACGAAGGTCACGAGCGGCCGGCCGCCCGCGGCCAGCCGCGTTGAGGTCTCGTCCAAGGCCCGCTCGACCTGCGCGATCGCCTCCTCGGTAACGCTCGCCGGCGTTCCGTCCGGAAAGATCAGCCTCGCCTGGATCCGCTTGGCGTCGATCTTGGGGAAGATCTTGAACGGCGTCACGCCGCTGCGAATGAGCCCGACCGCAAGGATCAGGATCGCCGCGGCGCCGGCGAGCACGGCGAGACGGTTTTCGATTGCCGACTCGAGCGCGGGAGCGTAGCAGCGTTTCACGAACCACTTGAGGCCGTCGTCGCAGCTCCGCTGCAGGAACTGCAGGGCGGGCAGGAGCGGCCGGAGGGGGGAAAACAGAAACTGGAAGAACCGCAGCACGGCACTGTCTTCGTGGGCCAGATGCCCTGGCAGCACGAAGAGCGCCTCGGAGAGCGAGACCAGCAGCGTGGCAATGAAGGCGAAAGGCATCACCGCGATGAACTTGCCCATCACACCAGAAACAAAGAGCAGCGGCATGAACGTGATAACGGTCGTCATCACACCCGATACGACCGACGGCAGCACCTCCGCCGTGCCGTCGATCGCCGCCTGCACACGCCCCTTCCCCATCTTGCGGTGACGCTCGACGTTGTCGCTGACCACGATCGCGTCGTCGACGTCGATGCCCACGGCCATCAGAAAGGCGAACATCGAGAGCATGTTGAGCGTTTGCTCGCCGGCGAACATGAGCGCCCCGGTGCCGAGCATCGAGACGGGCACGCCCATCGCCACCCAGAACCCGATCTTCAGGTCGAAGAAGAGCGCCAGGAGCACGAACACGATCGCCAACCCCTGCGTGCCGTTGGAGAGCAGCATGTCGAGCCGCTCGCGGACGTCGACAGAGGCGTCGGCCCAGGTGACCAGTTCATAGCCCGGGGGCAGCTCCGCCTCGGCGACATACTTCTTCACCGCCGCCACCATCGCCAGCAGGTCCTCGCCCGAACTCCGGTCGATGGAGACCATCAAGCCGGGGCGACCGTTGATCCGGTCCCGCCCGGCGACGTCGACAAAGCCGTCCCGCACCGTTCCCAGATCGCCGACGGTGAGCACGAGGCCGTCGGGCCGCGTCACGAGCGGCAGTTTGGCGATGTCCTCGCCGAGATACTGCTTGTTCTTGCCGCGGAGCAGGATCTCGCCCCCCTCGCTGCGGATCGTGCCGCCGGGGAGCTCCAGATTTTCCTTCCGCACGATGTCGGCGACTGCCTTGAGTGACAGACCGTGCTTGCGGAGCGTGTCTTCGGAAATTTCGATCGTGATCTCGTAGTCCTTGGCGCCGCCGATGTTGGCCGCCGACACCGTCGGCAGTGCAAGCAGGTCATCACGCACCCGCTCGGCGACGTCACGCAACTGCAGTTCAGACCGCTCGTCGCTGCTTGCCGACTGAGGTGCCACGACGCCCACCTTGATGGCCGGCTCACGAAGCGTCACCTGCTCCACCTTCGGATCCTCGGCCAGTTCGGGCATGCTCGGAATTCGCTCGACCTCGGAGCGGATCTCCCCCACCACCCGCTGCGGATCCTTGACCCCATCGGTCATCTCAAAGACGCAAAACCCCATCCCCTCGCGGGCGATGCTCGTGATCTTCTTGATGCCCACCACGCTGCGGCAGGCCTCCTCCACCTTCTGGCAGATACCCTCCTCGACCTCCTCAGGCGTGGCCCCGGGGTAGGGCACGCTCACGAGCGCGATCTCAAGGTCGAACTCCGGAAACGCCTCGCGGCGCATCGAGGAGAAGCTGATCCAGCCGATGATCATCACGGCGAAGACCAGCACGTTCATGGCAGGCGTGTTGTGGACCGTCCAGGCGATGATCGATTTCATGGAGCGGCCTCCACCAGTTGCATGCCTTCCCGTGGATTCGCGAGCTGGCTGGTGACGATCCGGTCGGTCGGCAGCAGGCCGCTGTCCGCCTCCTTGAAGGCGATCAGGCC
>CAYSPN010000707.1:0-3593 GCA_964432895.1 uncultured Candidatus Kuenenia sp. | reverse complement strand
CAGCCCCGCAGCCGTCGTCGTCGCTTTCGCCGGCTGAGCGGTCGCGGCTTGCGCAGTGCTTTCAGCACGGGACACAGAGCGTCGCGAAAAACGTCGATTATGCGATCGAGATGTTTTCCGTCTGTGTGGCGAGCGACCAGGCTAATGCCATTTTTCTCCAGAACCTGCTGGGGGCCTTGCGGATCAAGCACGGCGGCAAGAAGGGGGGCGGTTTAGCGGCCCTCTGGTCGGCGGGTGGGCGGGGCAGCCTCAGGAAACTGGTCGCGGCCGGAAAATACCGGGAAGCGATTGCCCAGGGCGTGGAGATCATCAAGGGCAATCCCAGCGATTACGGCAGTCTGCTCATCATGGCAGAAGCCTGCGGAAAGCTGGGATTCGTCGACACGCAGCGGGTCTATCTCAAGGCCGCGCTTGACGCCGCACCGGCGGACGTGGAGGTGAACCGGAAATGCGCCGACTTTCTCGCCTCCTATGGCGAATACGATCAGGCCATCGCCTGTTGGATGCGGATCGGCAATGCGAAGGGGATGTCCGACGAGGCCCAACGGCAGGTTGCGAAACTCCAGGTCGACAAAACCATCTCGGCTGGTGATGGGCTGACCGGCAGGAAGCCAGCCGCCGCCGGCCAGAAGGCGGAAGCCACCGCTGAAGGGGAGAGTTCCAAGGACCGTCGCTCCGCGCTGTTGGCAGCGATCACCAAGAATCCGGCCGCGATCGAGCCGTATCTCGAGCTGGCCGATCTGGTCGAGCGCGACGGCACCGTTGAAGAGGCCCAGAAAGTGCTTGCCAAGGCGCTCGCCGCATCGGGCAACGACCTGAAGGTCCGCGAGCACATCGAAGACCGCCAGCTCCGCTGGACGCGGCACCGTCTGCAGCTGGCGGAGAAACGGCTGGCTGAGCAGGACACTCCGGACAATCGTCAGGCCGTCGAGCAACTGCGTGCCGCACAGGTCAAATACGAGATCGAGGTCTATTCCGCCCGCACCGTCCGGTATCCGGAAAACATCAGTTGGAAGTACGAACTTGCCATGCGGCTGAAGGCGGTCGGAAATCATACGGAGGCCATCCGCCAGTTCCAGGACGTGCTGCAGGACGCCCGCCGCAAGGGCGCAGTGGCTCTCGAACTCGGTGAGTGCTTCCAGAAGATCCGGCAGTATCCGTTGGCGATGCGGAATTACCAGACGGCTGTCGAATCGTTGACCGACCGGGAGCAGGATCTCCGCAAGCGGGCTCTCTACCGGGCGGGAGTGCTGGCGGCCGGCCTGGATGACATAGACTCCGCCCGGAAATATCTCTCCACGCTGGCCGAACTCGACTTTGGCTACCGTGATGTGGCCCAACGTCTGGACAAGCTGACTCCGGCAAAGGATAAAGGGGCCGGAAAGTAACCGTTGTCCATTGTTCGCTATCGATCGTCCGTAATGCGTCATGATCGACTGGGGGCCTCGAGACGGCCTCCAATCCCATGGGTGATTCCATGGGTTCGTGTTTTCAAACCGTTTTCGTTTCACCGATTTTGAGAGGGTAGTTACCGGCATGCCACACTCGGCCAGCGCCAAGAAGCGACACAAGCAGAACCTCCGCAACCGCGAGCGCAACCGCGCTGCCAAGTCGGAGCTCAAGTCCCACGTTCGGAAGGTCCTCTCGGCGATCGACGCCGGAGACGCCACCCAGGCCCGCGAGGCGCTGCGGACGCTGGCGAGCACGGCCGATAAGGCCGCTGCTTCAAAGAAGATTCATCGCAACAAGGCTGCGCGGATCAAGTCGCGGCTGTCTGCGCGGATGCTGGCGGCGTCGAAGGGCGGCACGGCAGCCGCTGCGACCAAGGCAAGCGGGACCAAGGCAAGCGGGACCAAGGCCGCTGGCAAGGGCAAGAAGTCGGCCGCGACGCCGAAGGCCTGACGTTCGGGCAGGCCGGCCGACCTCCTGCATCACCATTCGATTCGCGTGGCGTCGAAAACGGGGCCTTCGATACAGGTGCGCCGGTAGTCCCAGCCGCCTGAGCCATCGCGGACCCGCGCCACGCATGTGAAGCAGATCCCGATGCCGCAGGCCATCGGTGCCTCCAGCGACACATCGCACGGGATCTGTCGGGCCGACGACCAGCGGGCCACTGCAGCCATCATCGGATCCGGTCCGCAGCATGCGACGTGGAGGCTGCGGGAGTCGGCCGGGCCTGCGGCGCGGTGCGTCGCGGGGTCCGCCGGTCCGAACCCTGAACCCGCCTGACCGAGAGCCGCCGGACCGAACAGCGAGTCGAGCAGGTCCACGACCGTCCCGCGGAGACCGGCGGATCCGTCGAGCGTGGCCTGATGCACGTCGATACCGGCGGCCCGGTAGTCTTCGATGCCGCCGAAGAGTCCGGCGTGCCGAGCCCCCCAGCAGCAGGTAACCCGGCTGCACCGCGTCGGCTGAGGCCGCGATGCCGGTCCATAGGTCGTCTTCCCCAGCCGCTCGCGGCCCAGGCCCAGAAGGGCCGTCTGGCCGATGCCCCCGGCGACGAGCACCAGGTGGTCAACGGCCGGGATCTGGAACCCGTTGCCCAAGGGCCCCCACGCGATCAATTCTTGGCCAACGGGGATTTCCCGGAGTGCGGTCGTAAACCGGCCGTGCACGGCGTAGATGAAGTCGGCGTAGCGGCGGGGAGACGCTCTGCCCTGCCCCGGGGCATCGTCGCTGAAGGTGTCGTAGACGGCCAACGGGCGGGCCAGCAGCGGATCGCTGCGGTGGGGGATGCGAATCATGGCGAACTGGCCGGGAATCGCGGTGGAGGCGATCGCAGGGCAGTCGAGCCGGAGCCGCCACGTGTTGTCGGCGATACGGCTGTGGGCCACGATCCGTGCCGATGTGAAGGCAGCGGCGTCGGCATAGCAGGGCTGGCTGGTGGCTGGGGCTGCGGCGTGGCTGGGCGTGGCTATGCTCATCGAATCCTTTCGCTCACGTGGGGATTGTCAGGGACCGGGCGTCGGGGGCAGCGTCAACAGGTCACTCGCCGCGGGGCTTCCGCCACGACGAAGCCTTGCCGGGGCGTCGTGGCCGCCGGGGGCCGCCGCGGCCAGCCGGTCGCCGCGGCTCCTGGTCGCTCCTCGGGCCAGCGTCGCTCTTTCCCTTGGCTGCGGATGGCCTCGGACCCTGATCGCGGTATTTTCCACCCGCCCCGGCCTGCCCTGCACGCGGCATCCGCGGCCGGCCCGGGGGGCCTTCGCGGCCCGGCCGTTGGACTGTTCGCAGGCCCGGCCGCGGAGGCCGGCCTTCTCGCGGCCTGTCCTTGTGAGGCGGCTCGTTCAGCCGGCCCGCCTCGATCGGGCCGACAGCCGCGATCGCATCGTGCCTGAGCGCCTCGATCTCACTCCACGCGAGCTGGCGCCACTGGCTCGGCAGCAGGTTGCCCAGCGAGAGCTTGCCGACACCGACCCGCTTGAGTTGGTGGACCTTGTGACCGAGCCGCGCCAGCATCCGTCGGATCTCCCGATTCTTGCCCTCGTCGAGGATCATCTCGAGGACGGCGCTCTGCTTGTGTTGCGAGCGGATATCGACCCGCTTGGCATGCACCTTGCCCTCCGCCAGTGTGATCCCGCGACGGATTTTTTCGA
>CAYSPN010000706.1:0-2767 GCA_964432895.1 uncultured Candidatus Kuenenia sp. | reverse complement strand
GACGTGACGACGTGGGGCGTGGAGGGCCGCGGCTGGGGCGATCAGGAACGCAAGCGGTGGTTCGACCGGCTGCCCGCGAAGGCCGAGGGACGTGTCACCGACGCGGTTTGGAACCTGAGCCGCGACAGTGCCGGCATGATGGCACGGTTCAAGACTGACGCCCAAGCGATCTACGCCCGCTACACCGTCTCCAAGAAACAGGTGGGCTTGCCACACATGCCGGCCACCGGTGTCAGCGGGCTCGATCTCTATGCCCGGGATGACGCGGGGAAGTGGCGGTGGGTGATGGTGACGAAGCCGACCGAACCGAAGGTCGAAGCCGTCGTGATCAGCGGCCTCGCGCCGGGCGCGCGGGAATACGCCGCCTATCTGCCGCTCAACAACGGCGTGGAGTCGCTCGAGATCGGCGTGCCGGCCGGGGCCACGTTTGAGGCTTTGCCGCCGCGGACGGAGAAGCCGATCGTGTTCTATGGCACCTCGATCACGCACGGCTTGTGCGCGTCACGGCCGGGTATGGTGCATACCGCGATCCTCGGGCGGCGGTTCGACCGGCCGGTGCTGAATCTCGGGTTCTCCGGCAACGGCAAGATGGATGCGGCCGTCGGCAGCCTGCTCACGGAGGTCGACGCGGCTGTTTACGTGATCGACTGCCTACCCAACATGGGTCCTGCCGATGTCGCAGCCAAGTGCGGTCCGCTCGTAAAGCAGCTGCGGGAGGCGCATCCCGCCACCCCGATCGTGCTGGTGGAGGACCGCCGCAACACGAATTCCTGGATCCTGCCCGACCGCGACAAACACCACGATGCCAACCATGCGGCCCTGAAGGCGGCCTACGAAAAGCTCGTGAACGAAGGCGTGAAGGGGCTTTCCTACATCGAGGGCGACCATCTCTACGGCGACGACGCCGAGGGGGCCACCGACGCCTCGCATGCCAGCGACCTCGGCTTCATGCGGCAGGCCGACATCTTCGAGCCGATCCTGCGGGCGGCGCTCGCGCCTCAGCAGTAGCGGCGCGGCGATTTCAATCGCTACGGTGACTCGATGCCCGACTCGAGGCCGACCGTGTTCACGGAGATCACGCGATAGGCGTGCGTTGTACCGGCCGCGGCTTGAGCATCGGTGAAGGTCATCGTGGCCAGCGGCTGCACGGGGGTGTCGCTGTATTGCAGCCCCTGAAAGAGCGGGCGGCCGAACGGGTTCGCCGGCTTTTCTGGCACCGTGGCGATCCGCTGCCCATCTCGCTCGATGACGAATGCCGCCAGGCCGCTCTCCGGATCTGCAACGGCCTCCCACGCGAGCACGTTGCCGGTGACTCGGAGATTCGTCGGCGCCGGTGGCGGCGTCGTGTCGGGGATCGCCGTGTCGGCGATGTAGTGTTTCCAAGCATTGGCGACTGGTTCGTTCGGGAGCCAGATAGCCTGCTTTGGATCGCCTTCATACTCGGCTGCGGGCACGGCGGCCGTGCCATCGAGCGGCGCGAGCCAGGCGGTGTCGGCAGGCATGGTGCGAAGCGGGCCACCGCTCGTCTCGGGCAACCGGGCGGTAAGGCAGGCGTCGAGCCAGGCGATCGCCATGTAGCGCTGATTGCCGCACTCATGGGCCGTCAGGGGATCGACGGCCACGCCGATGAGCCCGCCCTGTGACCGCACCGCCTTGAAGAAGGCCTCGTTCGCTGGCCAGACGCCGGCGAAGCGGCCGTCCTTCACCGTGACGCCCTCCTTTGTGCCCGGATTACACATCATCGGCACGGCGAGTGCGGCGGCGGGTAGTTCATGCGGTTTGATCTGCGGCCGTTTCGGATTGGCCTCGAACAGCGGCACGCCCGACCGCAGCCACGCGGCGACGACGCGGTCTGGGTGGGTGAGCAGCATGCCGCCGACCCAGTGGCCGCCGCCGCTGTGGCCCCAGAGTGCCCACGGCACTGTGGCCAGTTCGGGATGGCCGCTCTGCTTGGCGAGATCGGCCAGGCACCGTTGGAACGTGGCGTCGGAGCCGTTTCGCGGGTCGCACCAGAGCTGACAGTCTTCCTTCTCCGGCTGCTCGTAGGAGGAGGCCAGCAGGGCGCAGTCGTGCTTTCTGGCCAACGCCTGCCAGTGCAGATCGAACGCGCCGGTGAGGCCCGACCGGCACGAGCCCTCGCCGCAGCCGTGCTGATGGACGATCACACCGCGGAGCGTCTTCACGTCGGGGGGAATCCACGCCGTGTGGATCACCGCAAACCGCAGCGTGCCCGGCTCGTCGGAAGCCTCGTAGCGGATACGCTCATACGGTGGCGCGGCAGGTGGAAGATCGTTGCCGTGAGTCAAACGTGTCGGCAGCATGCCGACGAGGGCGAGCAGAAGAAGTGTGCGTGATGGCATGGTGGTGATACGACGATGATCGCCCGACGCCGCATAACCACGGAAAAAGAGAAATCCCAGGCGCCAGAGCGTGCAAAAGGCTAGAACCGTGACAGTCCTCCTGTCCACACACCCCCCGGCCGGCGGGCGCACGGTTCTGTAGCCCGTTTCCGGACCCACGAGGTGCGTTTTGATCCCTGTCATCGAGCATTCCAGCCTGCTGACCATTCTCTACTGGCTGCTGATGATCCCGATCGCCATCCTGGTGCTCGTCCGTGTGACCGCCTTCTGGACAGACGACGGCCCAGGCACGCTCTTCGGCGCCGTGCGGACCATCGTCGTGATGGCGCTGGCCGTCTTTCTCACCTTCGACATCTCCGGGTATGCGTTTGCCCGCATGATGCAGGATCCGCAGCTGGGCATCGCCT
>CAYSPN010000705.1:0-5476 GCA_964432895.1 uncultured Candidatus Kuenenia sp. | reverse complement strand
CGCCCCGGGCACCTACAACCACTCGATCAACGTGGCGAGCATCGGCGAGGCGGCCGCGGAGGCGATCGGCGCGCGTGGCTTACTCGTGCGGGTAGGGGCCTATTTCCACGACGCCGGCAAGATGCTCAAGCCTGCCTACTTCATCGAAAACCAGGGGCAGGAAAACCGGCACGAGTCGCTCGTGCCGGCGATGAGCACGCTGATAAACAACGCCCACGTAAAGGAGGGCGTGGAACTCGCGCGGCAGTACAATCTTCCGCAGCCGATCGTCGACATCATCGCCGAGCACCACGGCACGACGCTCGTCGAGTTTTTCTACCGACGTGCGACCGAGCTGTCGCAGACCGACCCCAACAGGACGGAGATCGACGAACAGAACTACCGCTACCCGGGTCCCAAACCGAGCTCGCGGGAGTCGGCCGTGTTGATGCTCTCCGACGCGGTGGAGAGCGCCAGCCGAGCCCTCACCGAGCCGACGCCCGCCCGTATCGCGAGCCTCGTGCACGATCTTGCCATGAAGCGGCTGCTCGACGGCCAGTTCGACGAATGCGGCCTGACGCTCGAGGAGCTCGAACTCATCGAGCGGAGCCTGGTGAAGAGCCTGACAGCGGTCTATCACGGCCGCGTCAAATATCCCGACCAGAGGACAGCGTAGTGCCCCGACTCCGCGGCCGCTCCGTCTCCCAGCCGCCTCGGTCGACGCTCGTCGTCGATGTGAGCGACCGTCAGAAACTGCTCCGGGTCTCAGCCCGTGGACTGGAGCGGCTGGTCCGCAAGGCGCTGGTCGCCGAGGGTGTCGAGGAGGCCGAGATCAGCGTCATCCTGGTCGACGATCGACGGATCGCGGCGGTCCATCGTCGCTGGCTCGGGCTGCCAGGCCCCACGGACGTGATCACATTCGATCTCGCCGCGGGCACCGCCGGCCCGCCGCGTGCGAGCGTCCTGACAGGCGACATCGTGGTGAGTACGGAGACGGCCCGCCGCATGGCCCGCGCCGTCGGCTGGACGCCGCGACAGGAACTGGCCTACTACATCGTCCACGGCGTGTTGCATCTCACCGGCTATGACGACCACACGGCGGCTGACTGCCGTCAGATGCGGGCTCGCGAGCGTGCGGTGATGAAGGCCTGTGGGCTGCCGGTTCCGCCGCGAACGAGGGCCGCAGGCACCCGCCCATGAACGCCTCAGAATCACTCGGGATCGAAACGGCGTTCCTTCTGCTGTCGCTGGCGAGTCTGGCGGCCGTGCAGGCCCGCAGTGTCCGCGGAGCCCAGCGGCACCGTATCCAGGACCTCTGCCGGCGTGCCGGCGTGCCGGCCCACTACGACGAGATCGTGGCGGGGAGCGAGACGATCGCCTTCGTGGCAGCGTCGGTGGTCGTGATCGCGGCGGTCGTTGCCACACTCCTGGCAGCCCGCGGCCTCGTAGCCGCTTCCGGGGGCATGCTGGCATTGGAGGTATCGGCCGTCGCGGGATGGATCGCGATCGTGTGGCTCGTGCTCGTCGTGGTGCCGATGCTGGTGACGAAGTTCGCGGGGCCTTGGATCGTCGTGGCGACATGGCGGCTGTGGCGGCCCGTGATCGGCATGTTGGGCCCGGTGGTACGGCTTCTTGGCCGTCTGGCGGCTGCACTTGGCCGTGCCGCCGTGGGCCGTGGCGGCGACGATGAGCTCCTTGAACGGCCGCAGGACGAACTGCGGCTGGTCGTCGAAGAGGCCCATCGCGAAGGCCGTATCGAGGGGACGGCCCGCGACATGATCAGGGGTGTGATCGGCCTTGACGAGGTTCGCGTGTCGCAGATCATGACGCCCCGCACGCAGATGATCTCGATTCCCCTCGCCACCGACTGGGACGAGGCCGTCCGTCTGGCCGCGGAGAGTGCCCACACGCGGCTGCCGGTCTGGGATCGTACCGCTGACGATGTCGTCGGCATCATCCACACCCGAGACATGCTTACCAGGCTCGCCGACGGCCTCACGCCGGGCCAGGTCGCCGCCCCTGGCGAGCCCCGTGGCATCCGCGCATTGCTGCGTCCGCCGTGGTTCGTGCCTGAGTCAATGAGCGTGCGGACGCTGCTCCTGGAATTTCAGCGTGGCAAGACGCACATGGCCATCGTGACCGACGAGTTCGGCGGCGTGGCGGGGATCATCACCATCGAAGACGCACTTGAGGAGATCGTTGGCGAGATTGCCGACGAGCACGATGAGGCGTTCACGGACGGCATCCGCGTGGTCTCGCCAGACGCGTGCGAGGTGCTGGCACATGTTCCGGTCGCGCGGCTCAACGAACGAATGGGGTTGTCGCTGCCGGAGGAGGCGGGGTATGAGACGATCGGCGGCTTCGTGTTCCACCAATGCGGCCGCATCCCGGAGGTGGGCGAGAAGGTCAGGTCGCACGGTGCGCTGCTGGAAGTGCTCGCCGCCACTCGCCGGCGGATCGACCTGATCCGCATCGAGCGGCTCGGGGACGAGCGGCCCGGGAGCACCGGAAACGATGGCAGCTGAGAAGGCACGGGCGATCGTCATCCGCACGTTCCCCTTCGGGGACAGTAGTTGCGTGGTCACCCTGTTTACCCGGGAGTACGGCAAGCTACGGGCTCTGGCGAAGGGGGCGTGGCGGCCCAAGAGCGGATTTGACGCCGCCCTTGACCTGCTTTCGATCTGTCAGGTACTCGTCCTTCGTAAATCGACCGATGCCCTCGACTTGGTGACGGAAGCCTGTCTCGAGCATCGGTTTCGGGTCGGAAGGAGCCAGGCAGCGTTTCTCGGCGGCATGGATGTCGCTGAACTGCTCGACACGCTCACCGCGGATGGTGATCCGCAGCCGGAACTGTTCGATGTCGCTCGTGCCACGTTGCGAATACTCTCGGCCCCTCGTCCTGCCCATGATCAAAACGCTTCCACGAATGAACTTACGGACGGCCTCGTGCGAGCGTTGGTCGCGCACACTGAGCTGGCCATGCTCCGGCTGGTCGGCCATGCGCCGGCGCTCGTGCGGTGTGCCGAGTGCAGCGGCGCTCTCGAAGGCGGGAGCCGGGTCGCATTCGGGATGCTCGACGGCGGCGTGCTCTGCGATCGGTGCCGGCGTGGCAAGCGAGCGGTCGTTTCGATCTCAGCGGATTGCCTGGCGGCGCTGCAGCTGTTGGCAGGAGCGCCCGACGCATGGAGGTCTCTGGCCTTGCCGCCGCTCGTCGACGGTGAGGTGCGTGCCGTCATGAACACCATGCTTTCCCATCTCCTGGGCAGAAGGCCGCGGGTTGCCCCCCTGCTCCAGCCGCGGTCTCGCCCCGGCCCATCCCGCTCCTCCTGAGATCAGCTTAGGCCCGTCGATCAACCGGCCCCTCAATCAACTTGGCCCGTCTCTCCCCTCACTGCGATCCGCTGTTCATGCTACCAGTACGCATCACCTCCTGCCTCCGGCCCGCTGGATTCGCATGCTGCGTGGCGGCCATCGCCTGTGTGCTTCTGCAGGCAGGGTGCGCAACCATCAAGACACCGACGTGGCCGTGGGCGAAAAACCCGTCTGCCGAAAAGAAGCTCGCCGGCGAGTTGGGCGAGGACGCCGACTCCGCCGTGATCTCGTCGGAGTTCAATCCCACCGAGCAGGAGTTCGGGTGGGATTACTTCAAAGGCGAGAATATCAAGAAGCGGTGGAAGAAGGTTCTCGGCCGCGGCCCCAACGAGCCGGTGGCCCGAAAGGCCCTGGCGGAGGCAGATGGCCTGTATCGCGACCGCAAATACGCGGAGGCGGCCAAGAAATACAAGGTGGCGATCGACCGGTGGCCCGATTCGGTCATCGAGGAGGATGCGCTCTGGCAGCTTGCCGAGTGCTGGTTCTTCATGGATCGCTATCCCAAGGCCGAGGACTGCTACGACGAACTGGTCAAGAAATACGCCAACTCACGGTACCTCGACCGTATCGCCCAGCGTCAGTTCGTGATCGCGCAATACTGGATCGCCCTCGATCAGAAGCACAACTACATGACGATCGTGCCGAACCTCGCCGACCGCAGCCGACCGCTGTTCGACACACGCGGCAGGGCGATCAAGGCGTATGACCATGTCCGCATCAACGACCCTCGCGGGCCGCTGGCCGACGACAGCATCATGGCGCAGGCCAACGCCCACTTCGTCGACCGGCAGTGGCTCGACGCCGACTATTTCTACGGCTTGCTCCGCAGCGAATATCCGGAGAGTGACTTCCTGCTCCAGGCGCACCTGCTCGGCCTGCAGGCGAAGCTACGGGCGTATCAGGGGCCGGGCTACGAGGGGGGCGTGCTCGACGAGGCAGAGATCCTCGCCGACCAGACGCTCGTGCAGTTCCCCGACCAGTTGACGCCAGACGAAGGCGAACGGGTGCAGACCACACGGGCCGCGATCGCCGCGCAGCAGGCGCAGCGGCACTGGGGCCGTGCCGAGTTCTATGCCAAGGGCAAGCACTACACGTCGGCCCGCATCTATTACGCCCTCATCGCCCGCGATTATCCCAAGACGATGCTCGCCCAGCAGGCTCGTGACCGGCTCGACAAGTACAACGGCCTCGAAGACGTCTCTGACAATCCGCTTCCGATGCTGACGGCGCTGCTCAATCCCGATTCACTGAAGGAAGCCGAACTCGACGCGATGGCCGAGGCCGACACGGCGATCGCCCGTCAGGACAACTCCGGCATCGCCCCGCCCCTGCGGTGAAACGAAGGGCTTTCATGGCCGCGCGCGTGGACAACCTCCGTCGGCTCGCCTGCGTCGTGATCGCCTGCGTCGTCATTTCATGCGGGCTGATTCCGTGCGCCGGTTGCGCCGGCTACCGCTTCGGCAACAACACGCTCTATGCTCCGAACGTCCGCACGGTCTACGTGCCGATCATCCAGTCGGACAGCTTTCGTACCACGCCCAACATCGACATCGGCGAGCGGCTGACCGAGGCGGTCTGCAAGGAGATCGAGAAACGCACGCCTTTCAAGGTGGTCGGTGATCCCGCCGCTGACAGTGTGCTCACCGCCAGGATTGTGGCCGACACGAAGCGGATGGTGGTGGAGAGCCCCACCGACCAGTCGCGAATGGTGGAGATGAACTTCCAGGTGCTCGTCACCTGGGCCGACCGCGGTGGCGCGGTGCTGGCCTCGGGCGGCGTGCCGCTGCCGGCGGCCAGCGTCGACGTGGGGCAGGCCGCGATGCTCGTGCCGGAATACGGCCGTTCTGTGGCCAGCACGCAGCAGGAGATGATCATCAAGATGGCCCAGCAGATCGTGGGTCTGATGGAAGAACCGTGGTAGCGGACGGTCGCGCGCGCTGCGAGCCGGGACGGCAGGTTGGCGCCGGGCGGCCTCCCCAAACACGCTCCGCTCGCTCGGCGGCTCGGCGGTTGCGTCGGGGATGATGGTGGGCGATTGGCGCCGAGGCGCCTGATGCTCGCTTCGGTGTCCGGGGAGCCCGCCCTCCTCTGGGTGGAAGCCGATCCCGGCTCGCTCGTCCTGGGA
>CAYSPN010000704.1:0-1510 GCA_964432895.1 uncultured Candidatus Kuenenia sp. | reverse complement strand
GCTCGTTCTTCATCGGCGCCGCCAGCCAGGCCGGGACGAGGTCGGCGAGTTCGCGGGCGTTTCGTGTCGCTTCGGGCGGCGCCTCGCCCAGCCCTGACGTGTGCGTGAGGATCTGCCTGATGGTGAGATGGGCCGCCTTGCCCGACGGGGTCTTCAGGGCGGCGAATTCCGGCACATAGCGATCCACCGGATCGTCGATCCCGATCTTCCCCTCGTCGATCAGCATCGCGATCGCCACGCCGGTGACGGGCTTCGTCATCGAGGCGATCCAAAAGAGGGTGTTGGGGGTCATCGGGCGGCCCGAGGCGATGTCAGCGAGGCCGGTGCACTCGAGGTGCAGCGTCCGATCGCGATTCACGACCACCGTCACAGCACCGGCGATCTCGTTGGCCGCCACCGCCGTCTCCATGGCGACGCCGATGCCGGGGAGCCGCGGTTTGTCGGCAGCAGCCGGTGCGCCTGTCATCAGCAGGAACGCGGCCAGATGAATGACCGAGCCCGTTGCACGCACCCGTCCCGAAAGCAACACGGCTCGCATGGCATTCGCTGATCGTGGACGGTTGGTGTGAACCACAGCGGCAAAGGGATCGAAGACGGTTAGGGCTGTGGCGGCTTCCCATCGAGCGCCTCGCGGACAGCCTCGCGGGCGGATCGCCACCGGTATTTCACGGTCCGTTCGGAGCAATCCAGCAGCGAGGCGATCGTCTTCTGGTCGGCACCGAGATACCAGACGAGATGGAACACCTCTCGCTGGTCCTCGGGCAGATTGCCGATGGCCTCGTGGAAGAGCGTCCAGCGGTCGAGATTCGTGTCCCCGGATGGCCTCTGATCGATGTACTGTTCGGGACCGTCATCGGCAGCCGTTTGGGGCATCACGTTGGTGCCGTGGTTGGCGGCGTAAGACGCTGGGCCCGCATGCCGCCTGGCGAGGTCGATCAGTTCGCGGTGCAGCTGCGTGGCCGCCAAGGCCATGATCGATCGGGGCGAGTCGAACTGCATCGCGCCCAGGGCCCGGTGCAGCCGCATGGCAGCGTTCTGGAAAACATCGTCGGTGTCTTCCCAGCGGCGGACGCCGGGGAATCGGCCGAGCATCCGGTGGGCCAGGGCGTGGAGGCGATCGCTGCAGAGTTCGATGATCCGATCCCGCGCGGAGAGTTCCCCCCGTTCGAGCCGTTGCAGGCACTCCGCCAAGGCTGCCGAGATAGCGTCGTCGGTATTCATGCTTTGGCCAAGGGCTTGGGGGGCGGCGAGGCACATCCGGGGCAGGCGTCCAGATTCAAGAAGTTTAACCGCTTTTGCCCCTTAGGGGCTCGGCTCTCGCCATAGCTAGTAGTGTCGGCCCGCACGCGGCCGAGGGTGTTGAAGAGACTTCAAGACACATTCTCCAGACACATGTTCTGGGCGAGAAGCCATGATTTTAGCGAAAGACACTCATTTTTCGGCTGAACCGCAGCTTGTCGGCACCCTTGGGCATGGTTCCAAGGCCAATAAGGCGGAGCCACATCGTTTG
>CAYSPN010000703.1:0-3461 GCA_964432895.1 uncultured Candidatus Kuenenia sp. | reverse complement strand
AACATCATGTGCTGCCCGGCCCCGATCCACAATCATCCCGTCCGCGCCGAGATGCAGGCGACGCTCGACAAGCTCGCCAAGCACCTCGCCCCGCGGACACGGGCCTACTACGAGATCTGGCTCACTGATCCCGACACGGGTGAGAAGACTCTCGCGGGCGGCACATCAGGCGACAAGGATGTGGAGCCCATTTACGGCCCGACCTACCTGCCGCGGAAATTCAAGACCGCCTTCGCGCTGCCGGAAGACAACTGCACCGACATCTACGCAAACGACCTCGGCTTCCTCGTCGTCCATGAGAACGGGAAGATCCTGGGCTACAACGTGCTCGCCGGTGGCGGCATGGGCGTGACGCCAAGTGCCGCCAAGACCTTTCCGGCGCTCGCCAAGCGGCTCGGCTTCGTGCCCCCGGAGGACGTGCTGGCGATCGCCGAGGCGATCGTGAAGGTGCAGCGCGACTATGGCAACCGCACCGACCGCAAGACGGCCCGGCTCAAGTACACGATCCACACCATGGGGCTCGACGCCTTCCGGAAGAAGGTCGAGGAATATTTTGGCAAGCCGCTCGCTCCCTGCCACCCGTCAGACGTGCATGGCTTCGATGACCACATCGGCTGGTTCGAGCAGGGCGACGGAAAGTATTTCTATGGACTCAATGTCGAGAATGGCCGCGTCCACGATACCGGCGACTTCCGACTCAAGACGGCGCTGCGGCGGATTCTCAAGGACATCAAGCCGGGCATGCGGATCACGGCGCACCAGAGCCTGCTCTTCACCGATTTGGCGATCACCGATCGGGAGCGGATCGCGAAGATCCTCCACGACCACGGCGTGAAGATCTCCGAGGAGATCTCCACGCTCCGCCGTTGGAGCATGGCCTGCGTGGCGCTGCCGACCTGCGGCCTCGCCGTGGCCGAGAGCGAGCGGGTGCTGCCTGGGCTGATCGACTCGCTCGAGCCGGAGGTGGCCAAACTCGGCCTCTCGCACGACGCCTTCACGGTCCGCATGACCGGCTGCCCGAATGCCTGTGCCCGGCCCTACAACTCCGACATCGGCATCGTCGGGCGGACGCTCGGCAAGTACACGCTGTTCATCGGCGGCAGGTTGCTCGGCGACAGGCTCAACACGCAGTACAAGGACGTCGTGCCGTTCGAACATCTCTCACGGGAGATCACGGCGGTGCTCGCCTGCTACAAGGCGGAGCGGCACTCGGGCGAGACGCTCGGCGACTTCTGCCACCGCAAGGGCGTGGACGGCGTCCGCACCTGGGCCGACGAGTGGCTCGCCGGCGCCCGCGGAGCGTGAGCGGAAAGCAAAGGCGACCGGAAACCCTTGCTTGCGCTGCGGGCTTGGATGGGACGGGCTGGTTTTCATGCAAGCCCGACGCGCGAGCGAGGGAATCGGGGTCTCAGTGGCGGAAGGCCACCTGCATTCCCTTGCTTGCGCTGCGGGCTTGGATGGGACGGGCGATGGTGTCGATGTGCATCAAGCCGGCAGATCGTCCCACATCGGACACCACAGTGGCACCCGTGGAAAGAGTTGCATCGCCAGCTTTTCGGCGACCTGCGTCGAGGCCTTCAGACGGCCTGCCGACGCAGCCTCGATCGGATCGGACTGTCCCAGCAAGAGCCTCGCCAACTCCTCGTCGGAGAGCGTCAGGTAGCTGCGGCCCGATCGGCCCGCATGCACTGACGCCTTCCCGTCGGCGACGATGATCGAACCCCGGAAGCTGGGGGCATGGAGGCCAAGTTCGACCGTTTCGCGGATGCCGGCAGCCACCACGCGGTCGGCCACCGCGGGCGCGGCCGCGGTGAGCACGTCGAGCGGCTTGAAGACCTTGGCGACGATCATCCGATCGTTCGCCGACACGAGGCTCTCGCCGCCGGCCACGGCATGGTGGAGCGGATCGGAGGCACTCGACTCGTAGACGATCTCCTGCCGGTCGTTCTCGATCGCCTCGGCGCAGACACGGGCCAGAATCTCGCGTTCAAGGCCAGGAAATTCCGGGTCGGCGAAAAGTTCCAGCACGCGATTGCCCGACTGCACGCAATAGCCCACGATGCGGGCCGTCGTCTCGTGAAGGTCGTAGCGGTCATGTCCCATCAGAGCGACGATGATCGAGTCAAACGCACTCCGGCTCACCAGCCACCGGGAATACGCCTCGCTGCGATCGATCGGCCCGACAAAACGGGACGCATTTTGGGTAAAGATCCGGAGGATCGCCGGCAACTCGACATGACGCCACTGACGCATCGTCACCGGCTCGCCGTCACGCTTCGGACCCTCGAGCAGCCGTGACAAGATGGCCGTGGGACGGCCCGGCGTCGCGCAATCGCGACCGAGCACACTCCAGCCGAGTTCGTGGAATGATGGTGCGATCCGTGTGCGAGAAAAAGCGACCGCCGCCCCCATCTGCCGCATGCGGTCTTCTGCCGCACGCACGAGCCGCTGGCCGTGTCCGGCACCGCGGCATTCCGGCAGCACGGCGACTCGGTCGAGCACCGCCGCCTGCACGGTGCCGGTACCGAGCCGCACGCTCCGCGGCACGATTTCGACGTGGCCGACGATGCGGCCGGCCAGCCGGGCCACGAGCCGATTGGCGGAATCATGGTCGGGGTGATCGACGGCGGCGTGAAACTCGGCCTTCGACGGTGGGGAGGGCAGCCCTGAGAGCAGCTGCAGAATCTCCGCCTGGTCTCCGGCACGGGCGGGTGCCACATGGCATTCTTCCAGCATCCAGGCTGGCGGCTTGCGCCGGACAACCGGCTGGTGCGGCAGATGCAGGATGGCAGGACGCTTGGTCAGCGGGCGGCGGTTGACCACCGTGCCGGCGGGGCGAATCTCGACCGCGTGGACGGTCATGGCATCCAGGGACGCCTCGTTGGTGGCGGTACGGACCATGTCTTGGTCGTCGCTGCGTCGGCCGGGACCCTTGGTGCTCGTGGTGCTACCGACGCGAAGCTTCAGCCGGGTTTTCGGCTTGGGGCGACGCGTGGCGAGGGCCGTAGACCGCACTGTCGCGCGGGAGGACTGTCTGGGCGTTGAACGAGAAGGACGTATGCCGACGGCAAACCGAGCCCCTCGTGCGCCAAAGCTGTGTGTGCAAGCGTTGCGACCGAACTCACTGCGACAGGACGCTCTGCGACAAGACATCGTGCCTCCTCTCCCTGGGGCTTCAAAAAACCAATCCGTTGCCCTTCAGGATATGCGGCGATTCATCCCATTTCCAGTAGCAGGAAGGATTTGAGCGCGTTTTCCGAAAAAAAACACCAAGGATATTCCCGCGATCGCAGCACCTTGCGAGCTCGCACGGCGGTCGCCAGCGGACCGGCGCGGTCGAGCAATCGGGTGCGCAGAGGCTGCGCATGGAATGCCATGCGGTCGTTTGCCGCGCGAATCTCGTGGCAGCGCCGTTTTGCGAGGGTGGGTGTCGGGTGCGTGTCGATCCAGCGCTGCTTGTG
>CAYSPN010000702.1:0-1767 GCA_964432895.1 uncultured Candidatus Kuenenia sp. | reverse complement strand
TTCGATCTCGCCGTCGGCAACAGGCTCCGCGCCGGCACCGCGAGCCTCGAAGGGGAATCGGCCTTCCTGACGCTCCGCTTCGACGACGGCACGAAGGTGACGCTGGCCGGCGAGTCGGTGCTCGAATTCGACGCTCGGTGGCAGAAGACCCTCATACTGCGACACGGGGCCCTGTCAGTCGATGCGACGCCGCAGCCGCTCGGGCGGCCCATGCTCGTCCGCACTCCCACGGCCGAGGTGGAGGTGCTGGGAACCGTTTTCTCGGTGTCGTCCGATTCCCAGGTCACCCATGTGGGCGTGAAGGAGGGCAGTGTTCGGTTTCTGAGGCTGGCCGACAGGCAGTCGGTCGAGGTCCACGAGCACACCGTGGCGACGGCGTCGCTCGTGGCCACCGAACCTCTGGAGGCCGGTCGGCTGGCCTCGATTCCCCCGCGATACCGGAAGGCATTTGGCGGAGAACGCGGCATGCCCGTCGGGCTGCGGGCCATGCCCTACGTCGCCGGCCGTGGCGCCGATGGCAGGCCGGTGGTGCACTTCGGCGTCAACACCCGAAAAGACAACTTCGGCTTCGTCACGATGCACGACGACAGCGTGGTTTCGGTGAGGTTTCGGACCTCTGCACCAGAGCCGATCCGTGTGATGATCGGCATGCGGCGACAAGGCGGCGGTTTTGGCGGCAACTTCGAGGCGGTCATGCCCTCGACCGACTCCGTCCGCGACGACCGGGAAGGCGGCCAGTTCGAGGATGGCTGGCGTCGTCTCGAGATCCCGGCACGGGCGTTCAAGGCAATCTCTCCAGACTTTCCCGATGTGCTGCAGGGCTACGCGATAGGGTTACTCCTCGTCGATACCTTCACGAGCGACGCGCAACTGGAAGTGGCGGAGGTGTTCGTCAGCCGACGGGCGGACGAAGACGAATCCCGATAGGAAAGACATCCCTGGCAGCGAAGACGAGTCACATGACGCCCGCACGCTACGCATTCGTGGTAAGCATCTTCTGCCTGACCGTAAACGGCACCGGTGCGGACGGCATCGTTGCCGCCGAGCCGAACTTCCAGCCCGACAACGACGGCTACAAGCGGGTCGTCGTCCCCTTCTTCCGCAAGCACTGCGCCGAATGCCACGTGGGCGAGAAGCCGGAGGGCGAGTTTTCGATCGTTAAAAAAGAACTGGGCACCGACTTCGCCAATCCCGTGTTCCGCGGCAAGTGGCGGGAGATTGTCAACGTGCTCAACTCCCACGGAATGCCTCCGGAGGACAAGCCGCAGCCGGCTGGTGAAGAAATCGCGGCCGTGGTCGATTGGATCACCAAGCAGGCTGTGGCCGCCGAAGTTTCGAAGCGGGAGCAGTCCGTCGTGCTCCGCCGGCTCAACCGGGCGGAATATCAAAACACGATCCGCGATCTCATCGGCGTCGACTTTGATGCCTCGATCTTTCCGCAGGATCCCCCCGCGGGCGGCTTCGACAACAACGGCGGCGCCCTCACGATGTCGCCGATGCAGATCGAGCAGTATCTCAATGCGGCGGATCAGATCCTCGATCGGGCGCTCGTCGAGGGCAAGCGGCCGGAGACGATCCGCTGGAGGTTCGACCCTGTGCCCAAGTCGAACGACAGCAATCGTGTGCGCCTCGACCCGCGGAACAACCCCATCGTCAATGGGGGCAACAACGCCTATGAGGGCGACTGGGGCGTCATCCATCACGACAGCTGGGACACTCCCGTCAATGCCCGTGATTTCCGCGTGCCCACAGCGGGCATGTATATCG
>CAYSPN010000701.1:0-3813 GCA_964432895.1 uncultured Candidatus Kuenenia sp. | reverse complement strand
GCGGCATAGTCACACCGATCAAGCCTGCCCTCCGACCTGACGAGCGCCGAGACGAGCGGCTCGCCGGCGACGAAGGGCCTGCCTGTCTGGGCGCAGGCGGCGTGCGGTCGGTGGAGTTTCAGTTCCATGCATGTCACCGCGTGAAAGGGACGCCGTCACAGGACAAAAACCCGCTCGATGCGCCCTCTGGACCGCAGACGTATAGGGATCGGGGCGGCCTGCTTCAACCCGCATCGTCCGCTGATTGCACAGGCCTCGGCGGGCTGGGAAGGCTCGGCGGGCTGGGAAGGCGGTGTGCGCCGGGGCTTTTATGGGACAAGAATCCCCCGGCTTGCGCCGGGGGCTTGTATGCGCATACAAGCCGGGAGCGTCAGCGATGGGATGGCCTCTGCTCACCGCGAACCCAGAATCAACTCGGCCACATCGACCAGACCATCGTCGTCCTGCCTGCCGACGATGCAATCGGCCGCAGCGAGCACCTCGGGCTGCGCGTTGCCCATGGCGATGCCGAGGCCGGCACCACGAATCATCGGCAGATCGTTGACGTCGTCCCCCACGGCGCAGATCTCCGACGGCCCGATGCCCCACTGCCGCGCCAGCGACAGCACGCCCGACCATTTCGTCACGCCCACCGGCGCGATCTCGCACATCCAGTTGAGGTACCGCGGGCTGCGGATCGTGTGGAGCGAAAGCTGGCCAGGAAAGTGGGCATGAAGCGATTCCTCGAGATCGAGCATCGCTCGATGGGGGCCCATGGCGAAGCCCGCGAACACGTCCGACGGGGGTTGCCGGTGCAGATCGGGCTGGACGCATGCCAGATCCCGGTTGCGTTCGAGGTATTCGGCGAGTCCCTGGATGCCTTGCTCCACATCCCCTGCCGGCGTCGGATCGACGGCGAGACTGCGGCAATGGAAATCGAAGCCTTCGGCATAGCTGTCGGAATAGAGCACCGGCTCGTGGCCGGCGGCCACGATGCATGCGACCACACCCTCCAGCACACCAGGGCCGAACTCGGCACGGGCGAGCGTGGCATGGTCTGACGTCCGCTTGGTCAGTGCGCCCGACGCCGTGATCAGTGGGCCGTCGACGCCGAGCCTGGCGGCCACGGGGAGCGTGTCGCGGTAGCGACGGCCCGTTGCCAGCACGACCCGGATGCCGGCGGCCCGGATGCGGGCGACGGCATCGCAGGTGGCCTGGCTGACCTCGTGTCGGCTGTTGGTGATGGTGCCGTCGACGTCGAGCACCAGGAGCCGCATCTGTGGGGCCGCGACGGTGACCGGTTTTTGGGACATGCTGTGTATGCTACAGGGAGCCAGCCATGAGTGACACGATGAATTCTTCCGATGTGCCCTTCACCGCCGTGGCGAAAGCCGGCTCGATTCCGGCCGGGCAGGGCCGGGTGTTCGAGGTGTCGGGTCGACTCGTAGCGGTCTTCTTCGACGGCGAACACTACTCCGCCATCGACGACCTCTGCCCGCACATGGGAGCTTCGCTCGGATCGGGACCGATGACCGACGGCTGCGTCACCTGCCCATGGCATGCCTGGCGGTTTCGGCTCAGCGACGGCACCTGGTGCGACAATCCACAGCTCCGAGTCGATGTCTTCGAGACGCGGCTCGCGGGCGACATGGTCGAGGTCCGCGTGCCACCGGCTAGGCCCGTCGAACTGCCTACGGCGACCCCACGGTGACGCGTCAGCGAAAGGTCAGTTCGGCGCGACCGTGATCGACTCGCCCGGCGTGAGCACCCGAGCGTCGGCGAGTTTCCCGTCATGCACGCGCTTGGCCCAGGCGTGCGCATCCTGCTCGATCGGCGGCCAGGTGCCGTAGTGGCTCGGCAGGACGATCCGTGGCGAGAGCAGCCGGATCGCCTCCAGCGAATCGTCCGGCCCCATCGTGAACAGGTCGCCGATCGGCAGCACCGCCACGTCGATCCGCGTGCCGTCGTGCGGCCGTCCGATCCGCGCCATGTCGGAAAAGAGTGACGTGTCGCCGGCCACATAGATCCGCACACCACCCACATCGAGCACCCAGCCGGCGGGATTGCCACCATAGGTACCATCCGGCAGGCTCGATGAGTGATACGCGATCTCCATCTTCGCCGTCCCGCCGGGCACGGCCACGCGACCGCCGATGTTCATCGACTGCACCGCTTCGATCCCCTGCTTGCCGAGCCACTGGCCGATCTCCCAGTTGCAGAAGACGCGGGCCCGCGTCCGCTTGGCAATCGCGACGAGGTCGGCCACGTGATCGAAGTGCCCGTGCGTGACGAGGATCGCATCGCAGGAGACCGCCGCCGCCTTCATCGAGGCGGTCGGGCACTCGTCGAAGAAGGGATCGATGAGCAGCGTGCCGGCACCGGTGTCGATGAGCCAGGTGGCATGGCCGGTCCAGGTGAGCGTGACGGGCATGGGGACATCTCCAGGCGAATGGGGTGGTGTGGGAAACTATACCCGACCCAGTTTTCGGCTGGGCAACCCCATGCATCCAAGCCCGCAGCGCAAGCAAGGGAATGCGGTCACGGTATACGTCGCGTATTTCCTTCGCTTGCGCTTCGGGCTTGGACGGGAGCGAGGAAGGGATGTTGTTCGTGAAGTCAGCACCGGCTCGCCACCAGGTTCGCCAGGACCAGGAACTGGAGGAGTTGGCCGATCGAGTGCTCGTCGACCCGCGGGAGCAGGATCGTGTCGGTGGGCGATGGTGATCGGGCTTCGTTCTGATGGGCGGCAACGAGCAGGTCGGGCCATGCTGTTCCCGTCAGGTGGTCGAGTCCGTCTGCATTCACGGCACCGCCCTCGAGCGCGGGCACGACCAGCGGGTCTCGCCTCGGTTCACGCACGATCAGGTTCGTGATCAGAGGCGGGCCTCGATGCGCCGTGGCCATGAGCTGGCCATACCAACGGCCAACCGCGTCGAGCTGACTGCTCGGGCTTGCGAACACGCGGGCCATGCCCCCCTGCTCCGCCATAAGCCGCGACACGACGGCGAACTGCAGCACGGGATTTTCTCCCACCGGCGCCTCGCGAAAGCGGCGGTTCATCGCGGCCGCGCCGTGGAGCAGCCGCACGATGTCGATGCCGACGACGGCTGCCGGGAGCAGGCCGAGCGGCGTGAACACGGCCCCGCCCGCGCCGACATCATCCGGCACCGTGAAGACGCTGGTACAGCCGAGCGACGCGGCCAAATCGGCCAAGCCACCGGTGGGTGATGTGATTGGCACCACTCGGCGTGCAAACTCAATCCGATCTCCCCCCACGCTCTCGAGGAGCGACGCAAGGAGAAGCCGCGTGGCCACGGCCATCCCGGGCCCGCTGCCTGCGGTGTCTGCCACGATGATCGCCCACTGGTCGAGCAGATCGCTGCCGCGGGGTTTTCCTGCGGGGGCAACAAGGTCAAGCAGTCCCTGGAGGGCGTCGTTGTCAAACGACGAACGCACGAACGAGAGCCGCGGCCTCCCGCCCCGTTCGCCACGGGAGAGTTCGTTGTGGAAAGGATGGGCGCACGACTCGAAGATCGCCCGCGCCCCGAGCGTTCCGCAGCCGTCCCCCACCACGATCACGCGGTCGACCGTATCGCGAATCCGCCGCGCGGCCTGCAGGACCGCGAACAGCTGGCTGGAAGCCCGCGCACCGCCGACGTTGTAGGCGTCGAGAAGCAGGTCGGGCCGAACGACGTCGGCATCGTCGAGCACGTCCGTGCGGACCTGTTCGAGCCTGGCCTCGATCGCGTTGCGGTGCTCCCGCGAGCCGTCGCTGGGCGTGACAACGGCCGCGGGCTCGTACTCGATCGGGTCTTCGGGGGGTTTGGGGCGGAT
>CAYSPN010000700.1:0-6593 GCA_964432895.1 uncultured Candidatus Kuenenia sp. | reverse complement strand
ACGACAATGACAACTGCCCCTTCTGCAAGAAGCGGCAGGCCAACTCGCCGATGACGGCCGTGCAGTTTGTCGGCGGCGACGGCAAGGTGATCCCGGTCGATGCCCGCAAGCTCTTTGGCATCCAGAAGGGGGCGGACGTGGTGGTCCGTGGTCAGGGAGTCTTCGATCCGAAGCTGGCTATCCCGGTGATTCAGCTCACGGCCGACGGGATGTTCGTCCGTCCGCCCGCGAAATAGCAGCCGCCATGAACGCGGATTCCTCTCGCTTGCGTCTCGGGCTTGGATGGTAGCAACGTTTCATCCAAGCCCGCAGCGCAAGCAAGGGACACTCTGACGGCAACTCACTGACAAGGAGCCACCGTTGAACAACCCGGCCCTCAACCAATCCGCTTTTAAGGAGTGGGCGGCGATCTGCCGGGCGCTCGCGCAGGGGCGGCAGCGGGTGATCCTCCGCAAGGGCGGGATCGTGGAGCCGGGTGGACAGTTTGAGCTCACCCACCGCGAGTTTCTGCTGATGCCCACGTTTCTCCACCAGTCGGCCGAGAGCCTCGTCCCGGAAGCGCGTGACCTGCTCGTTGACATCGATGCCGACCGGCCGCCGGAGGGCACGGTGGTGTTTCGTCACCGGGCCCGCGTGATCGATGCGGTGCGGATTGAGTCGGCCGAGGAGCTGGCACGGTTTCGTGGAGATCATGTCTGGGCCGATCATGTGGTGGCGGAGCGGTTTCACCGCTGGCGGGACGAGCTGCACGTGCTCATGGTGGAGGTTGCTACCCTGTCGGAGCCGCTCGTTGTGCCCTGGCGTGATTCCTTCGGCGGCTGCAAATCCTGGGTGGACGTCTAGTCAGGCCACCGACCCCGCCTCGTCGACAAACGGCTTGAGGATCGCGGCGGTTGTGCCGGTCCATTTCCAGAGGTGGCTCGCCCGTCGCTCCCGTCCCGCCCCGGCCGTGCCGGTCCGGTGCAGCCAGTAGGAGTCATCAGGGCCGAGAGGCCAGCGGGCGAACCTCGGCCGCCACTGCGGCGGCACGCGGGTCTTCATCCAGCTCCAGTGCGATATATGCAGCCTGTAGTCGTCGTCGGGATGACGCATGCACCACCGCCGGTATTCCAGCTCGGTGACGCAGGCGAATCGATCCCGCAGCTGGCGTATCAGCGGGTCGTCGCGGTCGAGCAGTTCGGTCGCGGCGGCACAGCCGGCCGCGGTGGTCGTGATCACGATCGCCGGCTCGGGGTCGATCAGGTCGCCGGCATCACGTCGGCCCGCCGCAGCCTCGTCGGCCCGCTCGGCCAGCAGTCCGGGGAGCTCCGTGTCGAACCAGGCGACCAGGTGGGCGGCCAGCAAGGCCCGCTCTGCGGCGATCTCGACGGCAGGCCGCCCGTCGTCGCGGCCGCCGAGCCGCCCTGCGGCCGCATCCGCCCGCAGCCCTTCGACCCAGGCATCTGATTCAGGTGTCATGCGCATGGTTTCCGCGGGAAGTTCCTTCAGCATACGCTGTCTGCCCATCGGGCGAGGACGGTATGCTACCCACGATGGAGCGAGTCACGCTCCCCGCCCTCTGCAGATGCGTTCATGGTGCCATCACAAGCCGCCGTTGCGTCGCAGCCCGACGTGATCGTCATCATGGGGGTCGCCGGCAGCGGCAAGACCGTCGTGGGGAACCTTCTGGCCGAGCACCTTGGCTTTGAGTTCTTCGATGCCGATGCCTTCCATTCTTCGGAAAATGTCGAACTCATGCGACAGGGCATTCCACTTGATGACGAGAAGCGGGGCCCGTGGCTCGACCGGCTCGCCGGCTTGATCAGCAGCGCGATCACAGACCGCCGCGGCATCGTGCTGGCCTGCTCCGCACTGAAACGGAGCTATCGCAGCCGCCTCGGCGTCGGCAAGCCGCATGTGAGGCTCGTGCACCTCGACGGCACCGAAGCCCTCCTCCGCGAACGCCTCGAGCAGCGCACTGGGCACTTTATGCCCGCCTCGCAATTGGCGAGTCAGTGTGCGCTGCTCGAGCGTCCAACGGATGACGAGAGGCCAATCAGGGTTGATATCGCCTCGTCGCCAGAAACGATCGTCCAACAGATCACGGTGGCGCTCGGCCGCTCATGATCCGCCTTTCTCACGTCGCCGTTGCGACGGTGAGTGAACGCTTATTTGCCGAGGAACTGCTGACGCAGCCACTCGTTCTTCCGCTTCTCGAGCTCGACGAGCTTGGCGACGGGGCCCTTGCGGGCGCCACTGGCCTGGCTGCTTGTGCGATTCTGAGCGGCAGAGGCAGTGCTAGCGATGACGAGGCTGGAAACCACGGCGATGACGAGAAGAATCCGACGCATGAGGGGGCTCCTGCTGGGGGGTACGGCGAACAGGGGGAGGACGTGGGGCCCCGAAGGGCACGATGCTCTCCGGGGGGACCGAATGTGTCGTTCATCGGCGGGCCTTGCTGCGGCTCATCACCGAGCTGTTTCGTGGCGTTGCACGAGACATAAACGACATCGGCTGTGCGCACGGCATGCTGGGCATGCCCCATACAATCCGCAGTCAGCGACGGTTGGGAGCACCTCCGGCGAGGGGATCCTCGGGCCAGGCGTGCTTGGGGTAACGGCGGCGGAGTTCCTTGCGAACCTCGGCGTAGGTGCTTTTCCAGAAGCTCGCCAGGTCGCTCGTCACCTGCTGCGGACGATGATTCGGCCCCAGCAGATGCAAGAGCACCGGCACGCGGCCGCCGGCCACCCGCGGTGTCTCCTTGACGCCAAAGAGCTCTTGAATGCGGACGGCGAGCACGGGCGGACTGCCCGGCGCGTAGGAAAGCTTGTACCGCTTGCCGGTGGAGAGTTCGAGGTGCTGCGGCGCCAGTTGATCGATCTCCGCGAGGCGTGCGTAGCCGATGAGTGAGTGCAGGCGTGACAGCCAGTCGGCCGTGGCGATCTCGTCGAGCGAACGCAAGCCGTGGCAGATGTCTGGGAGGAGCGACGCCAGGTCGGCATCCGCGAGTGCTGGCAGGCCCAGGTCGGGGGCGGCCGCAGCAAGCCAGCGGACGCGGGCAAGAAAACTGCCCGCAGCAGTGTCGGCTCCGGGAAGCAGGCGGGCGAGTTGCGGCATGGCCTCGGCGGCCAGGAGTGCGGCAGCGGCAGCCCCGTCGCGGATCGCGATCGGCGTCTCGTCGATGACGAGGTCGTTCCAGTAGCGTCGCAGACGGGCCTCGACCTGACGCCGCGATGGGTGATAGAGCAGCTCCTCGACCGTGCGCAGGTTCGTGTCGGCCAGTCGACCGCTGGCGAGCCAGTCTGCATCGACGGCCGAGGCCTGACGGACGCTGGCCTCGCCGCCGACATCGTTGATGTCGATGGCAAGAAAGAAGGGCTCATGTCGCACGCGGGAGCCTCCGTCGAGACGAACGCCGCGGCCGCCGACCATCGTCCCGCGATCCTGCGCGCCGGGCCGCAGCCGCGTGAGGCGGTCGGGAAAGGCCTCGAGGAGGGCCTGCATGAGGGCGGATTCGGGATCCTCCGGGGGCTGCGAGGCCGGCGAATCGACGAGGCCTTGCAGCTGCTCCGCCGCTCGCAGCACGTTCTGAGCGCCGCCTGGATGCAGCTCCAGGTCGGTTCGGCTCGGTGGCATGCCCATATGAAAACCCTGCAGGGCCGCCACACGGTCGACGACATCCGAGCGAATCCGCACGGTGAGCCGATCACGCGGCCCCGCTCGGCCGTGGGCACCGGCACGAAAGGGGTCCCGCTCCGAGAGGAGCGCCGCGGCAATCGCCGTCTCGCGGAGCACCCCCTGGCGGGCGCCTGCCAACAGCAGCCTCGCCAGGCGAGGATGCGCGGGCAGCCTCGCCAGCTCTTTTCCGAGCGGCGTCACGCGGTCGTCTGCCGCGGTAGCGCCGGGTTCGATCGCGCCGAGCTGGTGCAGGAGCCGGCGGGCGTTTTCGAGACTGTCGGCGGGGGGCTGGTCGAGCCAGGGAAAGTCACGGTGTTCGCCGACGGCGAGCAGGTGGAGGACAGGGCTTGCGAGGTCACCGCGAACCGACTCGGGCGTGTCGGCCCGCGGACGGTGGTGGTGCGAGGCCTCGTCCCAGAGCCGCCAGCAGATGCCGGGACCGGTGCGGCCGGCCCGCCCCGCCCTCTGCTCGGAAGAGGCCTGGGAGATCGGGATCAATTCCAGTCGGGGCAGGCCTGTGGCGGGTGAGACGCGGAGCTGCCGCGCCAGCCCAGAGTCGATCACAGCGGTGATGCCGGGAATCGTGAGCGATGTCTCGGCGACGTTGGTGGCGAGAATGATCTTGCGACGGCCCATGTCGGTAAGCACGCGATCCTGCTGCTCCGGCGGCATGTCGCCAAAGAGCGTGAGCACCGCGTGCCCCTGTCGGTCGGCGGCGGCAGCAAGCTCCCGCTCGCATCGCATGATCTCGCCGACGCCCGGCAGGAAGACGAGCACGTGGCCGGTCGTCGCGCGGAGGGCCTCGGGCACGGTGACGGTGACTTGTTCGATCAGATCCCGCTGCTCACCGCGGCGGGAAAACCGCATCTCGACCGGGAAGACACGGCCCTCGGCGGTGATGATCGGGCACATGCCGCCCGGCCCGGTGGCCTGACCGGCTGCACCCAGCAGGCGGGCCACCGGCTCTGCGGCGAGCGTCGCGCTCATCACGATGATGCGGAGGTCGGGGCGGAGGGTCTGACGCAGGCGGACGAGCAGCCCGAGCACGAGATCCATCTCGACCGTGCGCTCGTGGAACTCATCCAGCACGACCGCGGCAATGCCGTCGAGCCCGATGTCTCCGAGCAGCCGCCTGAGCATGATGCCCGTCGTCTCGACGATGAGCCTGGTGTCGCGGCTGACGCGAGCATCGAACCGCACCTGGTAGCCCACCTCGCCACCGAGCGGGACGTCGCGGAGCCGCGCGATCTGATGGGCTACTGAGCGGGCTGCGAGCCGCCGCGGTTGCAGCAGGATGAGTCGGGAGGATGGCGGCAGGTCGTCGAGCACCGCAGCTGGCACGAGCATCGTCTTGCCGGAGCCGGGGGGCGCCGTGACCACGACGGCGCCGGTCCGTGAGGCCACCACGACGTCGCCAAGCACTTCGGCGACGGGCAGGTCGGCGGGCAGGAGTGTGCGGGTGGATGCAGTCATACGCTGGTTTGCATCAACGAGTCTACCCGGAAGTGGCCGCTGATCTCGCTGGATGTCCGTCGAAAAACTGCGGTCGCCGGAAGGTGAGGTGCACTCGTAGAATGGGTGGTGGTGAAGGGCCATCACGCTTCGCTGAGGGGCCATTACGCTTCGCTACGGAAAGGGATGATCATGCGGTTGACGCTTCTGCCTGCCCTGATGTTTTGCCTGATCGGCTTCGGCGTGGCCGTCGCTGACGACTGGCCGCAGTTCCGGGGCGGCGCGGCGCAGAGCCTGGCCCCGCTCGCGAAGGTGCCGACGGCGTGGAGCAACACCGACCATTTGGGCTGGCGGACCGCCATCCCTGGTGCCGGCTGGTCGCAGCCGATCGTTTCCGGTGGGCGGATCTTTCTGACCACGGCGGTTGGCCCCAAGGCAGACAAGCCCAGCGGCATGAGTGGCGTGATGTCGTTCTCGACCTGGGGCATGGCATCGGCGCCCAAGGATCCGGTGCAGTGGCGGGTGCTTTGCCTCGATCCAGCCGACGGAAAGATCCTCTGGTCGAAGACGGTCGTCGAGGCGGTGCCGAAATTTGGCAAGCACGCGTCGAATACCTTCGCCACGGAAACCCCCTGCGCGTCTGACGATACCGTCTTCGCCTTCTTCGGCGGCACCGGCACGCTCGTGGCCCTCGATCGAGAGGGGAATGAACGCTGGCGGCGAAATTTTGGCCCGCAGCCGATCACGAATCAGTTCGGCACCGGTTCGTCACCTGTGCTTTTCCGTGACCCACTCGGCGCTGGGGCGGGTGATCGTCTGCTCGTGCAACTCTACAACGACGACTCGGCCCGGCTGCATTGCCTCGACCCGAAGACCGGCACGGACATCTGGACGGCGGACCGCGACAAGGGCACTGCGTGGAGCACACCGATCATCTGGACCAACAGCGGTACGGTGGAAGTTGTGACGGCGGGGCAGGCCTCCGTGATCGCCTACGGGCTCGCCGACGGCAGGGAACGCTGGCGGCTTGGTGGACTCGACACATCCTTCGCCTGTTCCGTCGTGGCGGACGCCGAGGGCGTCTACTTCGGCACGTCGAGCCCCGGCAGCAAGGCGCCAGCGTATGCAATTGCCCGCGGCCAACTGGGCGACCTCACGCTGCCAAAGGGACAGTCCGCGACGGCGGCGGTGCTCTGGTCGAAGAACAAGAGCGGCGCGGGGATGCCGTCGCCCGTGGTCGTCGGCGACCTGCTCTACTTCTTCGGAGACAAGGCGGTCTGCTACGACAAGCGGACAGGCGTGGAAAAATACCGCAAGCGGATGCCGGGCGGCACCACAGCCGTCGGCTGTCCGCTCGTCATCGGCGACCGTATCTACGTGGTCAACGAACGCGGGAAAACGGTCGTGCTGGACGCGGGCCCCGAGTTCAAGATCCTGGGGGAGTTCTCGGTGGGCAGCGATGACGAGGTGTTCTGGGCCACGCC
>CAYSPN010000699.1:0-3052 GCA_964432895.1 uncultured Candidatus Kuenenia sp. | reverse complement strand
CGGCCGGTGGGCATCATGGCGGCCTATGATGTCAGGGCGCTCGAGGTACTCGACGCCGTGCGATCGCTGGGTCTCGCCTGTCCCGACGACGTGGCCGTGATCGGCGTCGATGACGACGAGGTGCTCTGCAATCTCGCGTCGCCGAACCTCACGAGTGTGAATCAGAACCTGGAGTGCATCGGCTACGAAGCCGCTCGGCTGCTCACGGCCAGGATGAACGGCGAGGCCGTCACCACGGAAAGCGTGTTCGTGCCACCCCTGGGCGTGAGCGTCCGCCGCAGCACCGACATTCTGTCGGTCGATGACCCCGACGTGCGGCTGGCCCTGCGACTCATCCGCTCGAAGGCCTGCGACGGCCTGACCACCGAGCAGGTCGCCGGAGTCACGAGCCTCTCTCGCCGATCACTCGAGCGGCAGTTCTCGCGGGCGATCGGCCGCTCGCTCCACGACGAGATCATCCGCACGAAGCTGCTCACGGCCCGCCGTTTGCTGGCCGACACCGATTTCAAGCTGGCGACGATCGCCGCCCGTTGCGGCTTCGCCCATGCGGCGCAGCTGTGCAACGTGTTCAAGAAGACCTTCGGCCTCACCCCCACCGAGCACCGCCGCCAGTGCCAGCCGTGGACCACACCCCTGCCCTGAGATGACGATCGCTCCCATGACGCACGCGCCCGTGACCGATCCCACCGCAATCTACCGCTACCGCGAATCACTCACGGCGGTCGACGCGCTCACCGCGGCGATCGCGCATCTCGACCTCTTTACGACGCTCGCCGACAGCCCGGCCGACCTTGCCGCCATCTGTCGGAGGTTTGCGATCCACGCGCGGCCGACCGACACGCTCTGCACGCTCCTGGTCGCCAACGGCCTCATGCGAAGGGGCGAGGACGGCATCCTCCATGTCACCGACACGGCACGAGAATTCCTCGTGTCGGGCTCGCCCTTCGACGCCCGCCCTTACTACGCGAGCATCGCCGAGAAGCCGGGCGTCGCCGACTTCCTCACAGTGCTGCGAACCGACCGCCCCGCCAACTGGCCGGGCGAGGAGGGCGAGGCCGACTGGCATGCCGCCATGCGGACGGAGGCTTTCGCGGAATCGTTCACCGCCGCCATGGACTGCCGCGGCCGCGTGCTTGGGCCGGGTCTGGCCGCGGCCCTGGCAGGAAGCCAGCCCAGCAGCCAGCGCGGCAGCCCGCCCCGCCGACTGCTCGATATCGGCGGCGGTTCCGGGGTCTATGCAATCGCGGTCGCCCGGGCATTTCCCGAGACCCTTGCGACGGTCCTCGAAGCGTCGCCCGTCGACGGAATCGCGAGGCGGACAATCGCCGCCGCGGGGCTCGGCGGCCGGATCGATGTCGTGACGGCCGACATGTTCGCCGACGCGTGGCCAGCGGACCACGACACGCACCTGTTTTCAAACGTGCTCCACGACTGGAACGAGGCCGACTGCCGTCGGCTGCTCGGCAAAAGCGTGGCAGCGCTGCCCGACGGTGGCCGCCTGCTCATCCACGACATGCTGCTCGACGACGACAAGTCGGGCCCGCTGTGGGCCGCCGAGTATTCCGTGCTGCTCACGACGGTGACACAGGGACGGCTCTACTCCGCGAAGGAAATCGGCGGCTGGCTGGCCGACCTCGGCATGCGGATCGTGGACCGCGCCCCGACGGCCCTCGGCCGCAGCGTGCTCATCGCCCGCCGCGGCTGAATCGCCTCTGTCGGGCAACGGTGGATAGGTATCCTCCCACATCAGCGCGGAGCGTTCATCCAAGCCCGCAGCGCAAGCAAGGGAATGCGGGTGGAATCACGGGAGCACGACGCGGATTCCTCTCGCTCGCGCTTCGGGCTTGCATGAGAACGGCGCAGCATCCCACGTGGGAGCATGCCGCAGCCGGCGACCCAATGCGGCCGGGTTCGACCTGCGCACGCCCGGCGCTGATCGGAAGCTCACGCCGCTTCCACGCCCGGGCTCTCGCCGAAGTAATACTTCTTCGCGTCGGGGTTCGTGAGCACCTCCTGCGCCGTGCCGTGGCAGAGCACCTTGCCGGCGCGGACCACATAGCTGCGGTCGGTGATCGCCAGCGTCTCACGCTCGCGGTGGTCGGTGATCAGGATCGAGATGCCGCTGTCACGGAGGCCCGTGATGACCTTCTGGATGGAGTGGATCGTGACCGGGTCGATGCCGGTGAAAGGCTCGTCGAGAAGGATGATCCGCGGCTCCGTCACCAGGCAGCGGGCGATCTCGAGCCGCCGCTTCTCGCCGCCCGAGATGTAGTGCGATTTCGACTTGCGGATCCGCGTGATGTCAAATTGCTCCATCAATTCTTCGCAGCGGCGGCGGCGTTCCTTCGGCGGCATGCCGACCAGCTCCATGATCGCCAGCAGGTTCTGCTCGACGGTGAGCTTGCGGAACACGCTCTGCTCCTGCGCGAGGTAGCCCATGCCGCCGTCTCGCGACCGTTTGAACATCGGCCAATGGGTGATCTCCTCGTCGTCGAGGAGCACGCTCCCGGCGTCGGGCATCACCAGTCCGCAGGTCATGCGGAAGCTCGTCGTCTTGCCGGCACCGTTGGGGCCCAGCAGACCGACGATCTCGCCGGCCTCGACGTGGAAGTCGACGCCGTCCACCACCCGTCGGCGGCCGTAGGTCTTCACGAGTCCCGTGACGGACAACAGCGGCATCTGGTTCCTCCTTGAACGCGATCCTGGCACATCGCCAGCCTCACCGCACGAACCGCATCCTCCCGAAGTTCGGCCACGAGGGCAATCGCAACTCGGCACCCCCAATTTTCACCGGCACACTCCATGGTGCCGGGACGGCATGGGGCCAGAAAATCGCCATCGCCTTACCGATGAGCAGATCCCGGTCGACGTGGTGCCCCTCCAGCCAGAGCCGGCTGTCCTTGCTGGCAGCCGAGTTGTCGCCCAGCATGAAAAACTGGTCGGCCTCGAGGTCGAACTCGAGCCGGTCCTCCTCCAGGATCTCGCCTGGCCTGGCCCCCACGTCGATGGCACCGATGTAATAGGTGTCACGCAGCACACGCAGGCTTTTCAC
>CAYSPN010000698.1:0-9415 GCA_964432895.1 uncultured Candidatus Kuenenia sp. | reverse complement strand
GGCACGCCTGAGGAGAAGGCGGCGACGCTGCGGCGGATCAAGGCCGGCGGCAGTGTGCTCGACCTTGTGCTCGACAAGGCCGGGAAACTCGAACAGGCGGTCGGTCCCGAGGACCGCGGACGGCTCGACCAGTATTTCCAGAGCGTGCGGGAGCTTGAGCAGCGGCTCGTCCGCTCGGCTGCGTGGGAGAGCCGGCCGAAGCCCACCGTGAGCTATCCCGAGCCGAAGGATATCGCTGATGCCAATCGCGTGATCGAGAAGTCGAAGCTGATGTTTGACCTCGTGCGGCTGGCCTTCGAGACCGATTCGACGCGGGTGGCGACGCTGTCGATCGCCACGTTCTCGGTCGTGCCCGCCGTGCCGGGCGTGAAGAACGAGACCCACGGCCTCACGCACCATGGCAACGAGCCGGAGAAGATCGCGGAGCTGAAAAAGATCGAGGAGGCACAGATGCAGGCCTTCGGCGGCCTGATCGACGCCTTCGGGAAGTCATCCGAAGCAGGCGGTTCGCTCCTTGACCGCACGCAGCTGCTCTATGGCAGCTGCCTGGGCAACGCCAACTCCCACTCCAACGTGAATCTGCCGCTCATCCTGGCCGGCGGCGGCTACCGCCATCCGGGCCATCTTGCCTTCGACGAGTCGAGGAACGAACCCCTCGCGAATCTCTTCGTCACGATGCTCCAGAAGCTCGGCGTCGAGGCCGATGTGTTTTCCTCGAGTACCGGTTCGCTGCGGGGGCTCGACGCATGATGCGGCGTGGGTTTGGAATCGCCGTCTGCGCGTGGGTTGCCACCGTTGCCAGTGCTGTGTCATCGGCCGCAGAGCCCGTGCTTGAAAACTTCTTCGAGCGGCACTGCTACGCATGCCACTCCGGCAAGACGCCCGAGGCCGGCCTTGATCTGGCCGTGGTTTCCCGCGATTTCTCCGATGCCGCCATCCTGAAAACGTTTGTGCGGATCCACGACCGCATCGCCGCCGGCGAGATGCCGCCGGCCGACCTCGAGCGGCCGGGCAGGCAGGAGGTCGCGGCCGTGACCGGCTGGCTCGACACGCAGCTGCTTGCGGCCGACCGCGCACGGATCGCGGCCCGTGGACGGTCCCGGCTGCGGCGGCTCACGCGGCGCGAATATGAAAACACGCTCCGAGACTTGCTCGCCCTGCCCAGGCTGGAGATCGCGGCGCTCCTGCCGCCCGACGGCGAGGTGGCCGGATTCAATAAGGTGGCCGACGGCCTCGACCTCTCCCCCGTCCATCTGGCGGCCTACGCCGATGCCGCGGAGCGGGCACTCACGGCGGCGATCGCCACCCGGAGCACGCCACCGCCAGCGTTCAAGCGGCGGATCTATCCCGCCGGGCAGTTTAAGTTCGACATGAACCTGCGAAACGGCAACTTCGTGCTGCTGAAAAGTGGCAAGCCCGATCCGAGCCTGCCGCTCCGCGGAGGCTTCGAGGACGTGAAGCGGCACATCGCGGCCCCGGAGGCCGATGCCGATCTCGACGATCGCAAGAAGCTCATGGAGCAGAACAAGATCGCCGCGAGCGAAAGCGCGGTCGGCCTGCTCGTGCCCAACTTCGCCGGCTACGAGGCGGCCCTCAACGTCGCGCCGATCTACCAGGGACAGTATCGTTTGCGGCTTTCGATCTGGGGCTTTCAGTGGAATCAAGGAACGGTCGCCCCGATCGCCGCCTCGCAGGCCGCGGTGCTTCGGGCCCACGAGGAGGGCAGGCAGCAGGAGGGCGGTCGGCTCCTCGCCACGTTCACCGCGCCGTCCCTCCAACCGCACGAGCACGAGATCGTGGCCTGGCTCGACGCCCACGAGTCGGTCGTCTTCGATCCGGTGTCGATTCCGTTTCGAGGCCTCAGCGTGCGGCAGATCGGCGGGCGGACGGCGAAGCACGTCGGCCCTGGTGTGGCCGTCGACTGGTTCGAGGTAGAGGGGCCGCTCAATCCGTCGTGGCCACCGGAGAGCCACCGGCGGCTCTTCGACACCCTGCCGATCGCGGCGCCCCGACCCGGCGACGCATCGATCCCGCCTGCCCGGGCCCCGATCCACGGCACTCCGGGCTACCTGCCGAATGAACACGTCGATATTCCGCGGGCGGAGCGGAAGCCACCACTCGAGACGGTGCAGACAAGCCGGCCGGCTGAAGATGCCACGCGGCTGCTTGCGGCCTTCCTGCCGCGGGCGTTCCGCCGCGAGGTGGAGCCGGCCGAGGTCGCGGCCTATGTCGCGCTTGTGCACTCGCGGCTGGCCGACGGCGACTGCTTTGAAGATGCGATGCGGCGGGCCTACGTGGCCGTGCTCACGAGTCCGGAGGTGTTGTTTCTTCCGGAGGGCACCGAACCCGGCGGCCGGCTCGGGCCGGTGGCACTCGCTTCGCGGCTGGCGGCGTGGCTCTGGAACGGTCCGCCGGACGAGACGCTGCTCAAGGCTGCCCGCGACGGCACGCTCCGCGACGAAAAAGTGCTCCACTCCCAGATCGATCGGCTGCTCGCCGATCCCAAGGGAGAACGGTTCATCGAGGATTTCTGCGACCAGTGGCTCGAGCTCGACCGCTTCGACGAGACGAGCCCTGACCGGAAGCTTTATCCCGAATACTCGGCCTTGCTCGGCGACGCGATGCTCGCGGAAACCCGAGCCTTTGTCCGCGAACTTCTCGACAAGGACCTGCCAGTGCGGACGCTGGTGCGGTCCGACTTCGCGATGCTCTCGCAGCGGCTGGCCGAACACTATTGCGTCCCGGGCGTGGACGGCGTCGAGATCCGCCGGGTCGCGCTGCCTGCCGGTAGCCACCGGGGCGGACTGCTCACGCAAGCCTCGATCCTCAAGCTCACGGCCAATGGCACGACGACCTCTCCGGTCAAGCGCGGCGTCTGGGTGATGGATCGGCTCTTCAATCGGCCTCCACCGCCTCCGCCGCCGGGCATCTCGGCCATCGACCCCGACACGCGGGGCGCAACGACCGTCCGCGAGCAGTTGAAGCTCCACCGTAGCGACTCCAGCTGCGCCGCCTGCCACGCAAAGATCGATCCGCCCGGATTCGCCCTCGAATGCTTCGATCCGATCGGCAGTTTTCGCGACCGCTATCGTGTGGCCGGCAAGGGCGACCCCGCGCCCGCCGCCGCCCAGGAACTCCTCTGGGCGAGCTACCAACTGGGCCCCAAGGTCGATGCCTCGGGCTCGCTGCCAAACGGCAAAGCGTTTACGGGCATCGACGATTTCACGGAGCTGCTCGCCGCGCATCCGAAGGGCCTTGCTAAGGCGTTCGTGGGGCATCTCGCCCGCTACGCTACCGGCGCCGACATCTCCTATGCAGACCGGGAGACGATCGACGAGATCGTCGCCGCGACGGCCGGCTCGGAATACGGCATCCGGTCGTTGATCCACGCCTTCGCGGTGAGCCGGCTGTTTCTGGAACGGTGAACTTCTGCGGCCTCGTGCACATGCAAGGAATAGTGAGAGAAAACACGATGCAAATCATGAGACAGCTCTTTCCGAATGCGTCGGCCATGGCAAGGATCCTGTGCGGGCTCGTCATCGCCTGCGGCGCCATACTGCCGTCGCCCCTTTTGTCCGCGGAGGAAAAACCTCCGGTCGCGCGGCCCAACATCCTCTTTCTCGTCGCCGACGACCTTGCCACGCGGCTGGGCTGCTACGGCGACACGGCCGCGATCACGCCCAACCTCGATCGGCTCGCGGCCGAGGGTGTGGTGTTCTCGCATGCCTACTGCCAAGGGGCCGTCTGCACCCCCAGCCGCACGTCGTTCATGCTCGGAAGGCGGGTCCCGCCCGACTTCTTCCGCAAGCATCCCGACACGATGACGCTCGGCCGCTGGTTCCGCCAGCATGGCTACCAGACGTTTTCGGTCGGCAAGATCGACCACACGGAGGAGTATGTGGACCCCGAGGCATGGGACATCCGCGTCGCCACCGTGAAGCCCGCCGTGCCGCTGGGGCCGCGCACGCAGTGGCACGAGGATCTGGGGCTGAAGCGGCAGAAGCTCTCCTTCATCGGTGTGGCGGCCACGGCAGAGGCGCTGCTCGACCATGCGCGGACAGACCGTGCGATCGAGTTTCTGGAGCGGGAGCGGGATGCCAGCAAGCCGTTCTTCGCGGCCGTCGGCTTCCACACGCCGCACGTGCCCTGGGACACGACGAAAGCCTGTTTCGATGCGCACGATCCGGCGACATTCGCGGTCGAGCCCACGCCAGCCGACGCCTCACCACTGCCGCCTGGGTCGCTTCGGGACGAGCCAGGTATGGAGATCAGCGAAGCCCATCAGCGCGACGGCATCCGGGCCTACTACGCCGCGGTGACCATGCTTGACGAACAGATCGGCCGCCTGCTCGCCGAGCTGAACCGCCGCGGCCTGCTTGACAACACGGTGATCGTGTTCACTTCCGACCACGGCTACCACCTCGGCTGGCGTGGCCAGTGGTGCAAGCACAGCATCGACGAACAGGTGATGCGGGTGCCGCTGATCGTGCGGGCGGCGCAGGGAGCCACGGGGGCGAAGGCCGATGGCATCGTCGAACTGCTCGACCTGTTTCCGACGTTTTGCGACATCGCAGGGTTGCCCGCGGCCGACGGCCTCGCGGGCAGGAGTTTTCTGCCGCTCGTCAAGGATCCGCAGGCCAAGGGCAAGGCGGGCGGCTGCTGCCAGTGGGGCAACGGCCGCACCATTCGCACGGCTCGCTATCGCTACACCGAACGGACCGACGGCTCACGTGAGCTCTATGACCACGAGCGCGATCCAGCCGAGTATTTCAACGTGATTGACGAGCCGGGAAGCGACGCGATCGCACGAGAGCACGCCGCGCTTCTGGACAAGGAACTGGGGCCGAAGCCGAAGGCGAAACGGAAGCAGACGGCTCACGTCACCCCACCGGTCGATGACTGCCCGGCTCCGGGTTCGTTTGCTGGCGTCGGGATGCTCCTGAGAACCGAGGACCAAAAGGTCGTGATTTCGGAGGTGCTTCCCGATACGCCGGCCGCGCGTGCAGGACTGGTCCCCGGACTCGTGATCCGCACGATCGACGGCTCGGAGATGGACGGTGTGAATTTCGAGGGATGGCGTGCCACGCTCCAGAGCCGAATCGACGTCCGCACCATCGACGGCTCGGAGATGGATGGCGTGGCTCTCCGGAGGTCTATCGACATGATCCGAGGCCAGCCTGGCACGAAGGTCCGGATCGAACTCGTCGACCGAAAAATCGATCACACTCGCACCGTCGAGCTTGTCAGGGAAACGCTTCCTGTTGTCCGCTGAAGCGACGGCCCAATGCGCGGCTGGGTGTGCGGCGCGGGGATCACGATGTCGGATGCGGCGGCTCAGCGGTCTGCCGGCGCTATGCCCACCAGTTCCCGGATCTGCGCGCGGATTCCCGCGGTGTTGAACGACGGGCCGCCGTGACCTGCTCCAGCCAGCACCGTGAATCGCGACGTCACGCCCGCCTGGCGCAGCGCCGCGTCGAGCCGCCTGCTCTGTTCCAGTGGCACCAGCGGGTCGGCGTCGCCATGGAGAATGAGGAAGGGCGGATCGTCGGGTGAGACGTGAAAGAGGCCGCTTGCCGCCCGCGCGACGTCGGGCCGCTCGTGGACCGGCCCGCCGAGGAGCTGTGCCCCGTTGCTCGTGGCGAGGTCTTTGGCCGAGCGATCCGGGCCGGGCGTGTTGGCCGGCATCGTGAGGAGGTCGCTCGGGCCGAACAGGTCGATCACGCCCTGCACAGGCGCGGCGCCGGTGCCCGCCGTGCCGACAAGCACCGCCAGGTGCCCGCCCGCGGATGCGCCCGCGACCACGATCCGCTCAGGATCGAGGCCATAGGTCGCCGCCTCCCGCCTGAGCCACGAGATCGCCTCGCGGCAGTCGTCAATCTGGGCCGGCCACCGCGCCTGCCACGAAGAACGGTAGTTGATGCTCGCCACAGCGACCCCCTCGCCGGCCAACCAGAGGAGCGGGCACTGCTCCTTGCTGCCGTGCTTCCAGCCTCCGCCGTGGATCCAGAGCACCACGGGACGTTGTACACCGCCGTGTGCTCGTCCGTTGGCGGCGTCGGCTGGCAGGTAGAGATCGAGCAGGAGTGCCATCGGGACTGGTTCGGCGACGCGGGCGTACTCGAGATCGGAGATCCGCCGCACGCCATCCGGCACGGTCGGCCGGAAATCACCCACCGGCCGCGTGCCGGCGCCCTGCGTGCCCGTCAGCGCGTCGCCCAGATCGGCGCGGGCCTCCGCCGCCAAAGCATGCAGCCGGGCGACGACCTCCGGATGTTCCGCGGCTACATCCTTGGTTTCGCCCGGGTCGGCGGCAAGGTGATAGAGCGAGAGTGGCAGCGATGTGACGGCGTAGCCGTGGCGGCTCGCGATCCCGCGTACGCCCGATTCCGCCATCGACTTCGGTGTCGTCGTCGGGATGTTGGCAGGCTTGCCGTCCCGGCCGGGCTCGCCGGCCACGGTCATGAAGTCATGCGGCAGGTGGAGCTTCCAGTCGCCCGAGCGCACGGCATGCAGTTCGTCGCCCGAGTAGAAGAAGAACGTGTCGCGGCCCGTGGCGCCCGCCGCGCCGAACAACAACGGCCGCAGGTCGAGGCCATCGGTCTTGTGCGCAGGCATGTCCGCCCCGGTGAGCTTCACGATCGACGCGAAGAGATCGAGCGTGCTGAGGATCTGGTTCGTCACGCGGGCCCCGGGCACGTGGCCGGGCCAGCGCGCGATGCACGGCACCCGCATGCCGCCCTCGAAGGCCGTGAGCTTCCCTTCGCGGAAAGGTACGGCCGAGCCGGCATGGTTTCCGTAGGAGAGGAAGGGACCGTTGTCGGACGCGAAGACGACGAGCGTGTTGGCCGCGAGGCCGTTGCGGTCGATGGCCGCGACGATCTCGCCAACAGAGGCGTCGAGCTCCGCCACCACGTCGGCGTAGATGCCGTGGCCGGTTGTTCCACGCCACGGCTCCGATGCGAAGATCGGCACGTGCGGCATGACGTGCGGCACGTAGAGGAAGAACGGCTGTTCGCGGTGTTGCTCGATGAATCGCACGGCCCGATCGGTGCATCGTCGCGTGAGCTGCGACTGGTCGGGATCGATCTCCACGACATCGGCTCCCTCGTAGAGCGGCAAGGGCGGCATGGTGCGCACCACCGGGTGAAGCGGTCCGTTGTCGTTGGAGTAAGGAATCCCGAAGAACTCGTCGAAACCGCGGTTGGTCGGCCAGAACGGCGGATGAAGCCCGAGGTGCCACTTGCCGAAGGCAGCCGTGGCGTAGCCGCGCGACTGGAGCAGCTCGCTTAGCAGCCGTTCTTGTTTGCCGATGCCGGACGGACTGGTGTGATTCAACGCCCCCGCCATGCCGATGCGGTTGGGGTAGCAGCCCGTGAGCAGCGCAGCCCGTGATGCCGTGCAGACGGCCTGGCCGACGTAGCAGCTCGTGAAGCGAGTGCCTTCGGCCGAGAGCCGGTCGAGGCATGGCGTGTGATTCGTCACCGAGCCAAAGCAGCCGAGATCGGCGTAGCCGAGGTCATCGGCGAAGATGATGACGATGTTCGGAGGTCGCTCGTTGGCACCGGCGGCGATGCAAGACCCGGCCCAGACCACGACACCGCCGAAGAGTGCCGTGCAGACGCGAAGAGTCTGCGTGAATCGCGGCATCGTGAACTGCTCCTCCGAGTAGCCTGTCAGAACAAGCAAGCCATCGTAACGCCACCTCTCGGCCGCGCACCTGGAATGGTGTCGGCGTCAGTATCGCGGCACGTTTTGATCGACGTCGGTACTCCAGGCGTCGATGCCGCCCTGCATGCTCGAGACGTTGGGAAAACCGCGTTCACGGAGCCAGTGCGTCACCCGCAGGCTGCGGACGCCGTGGTGGCAGTGGACGATGATCGGCTTCGTCCGCCAGGATTCCAGTTCACCGATGCGTTCGGGTAACTCCTGCATCGGCACGAGAAGCGACCCGGCGATCTTCGCCGTCGCATGCTCGTCGGGCGTGCGGCAGTCGAGCAAGAGCATCTCGCCCGGATGTGCCTCCCAGAGGAGTCGTTTGGCGTCGGCGGCGGAGAGTTCGAGCGGCGTGTCTGACATAAGAGAGTTCCAGTGAGAGGAGTGCGGGTCGACTGAGTCTTTAGGGCGCGAGCCGTTCCGTGATCCAAGGGCCCGCAGCGTCGCGCCGGAAGCGGAGCCTGTCGTGGAGCCGGCTTGGGCGGCCCTGCCAGAACTCGATCCGTTCAGGGATGAGTCGAAAGCCGCCCCAGTGATCCGGCCTCGGGATCGCCGCGTCGTCGGGGTGCTCCGCACGGAAGCGGGAGAAGAGTTGTTCGAGTGTGTCGCGGTCAGGAATGACCTCGCTCTGAGGCGAGCCCCAGGCGCCGATCTGCGACGTACTTGGCCGACTGTGAAAATAGGCGTCGCTCTCGGCCGCGGTCGTCCGTTCCACGCGTCCCTCGATCCGCACCTGCCGCTCGAGCACCGTCCAGTGGAAGGTCAGCGCGGCGTGGGGATTGTTGGTCAGCTCCCGGCCCTTGCGGCTCTCGTAGTTCGTGTAGAAGCAGAAGCCGCGGGCGTCGAACCCCCGCAAGAGCACGACGCGGGCCGAGGGGCGGCCGTCAGGCGTGGCGGTGGAGAGCGTCATCGCCTCGGGCTCGGGCACCCCGGCGGCCACGGCCGCGTCGTACCACACCGCGAACTGCCGGATCGGGTCGCGCTCGACCGTGGACTCGTCGAGCGCGCCCTGCTCGTATTCCTTGCGGGCGTGGGTCGCCCGGGACTCTATGTTGGGTTCCATATTGGGTTCCATCTGGTTCGATTCTCCGTCGGCCACACGGTATTCATGATCGCTGCGTTCATCATCGCTGCATCTATCATGACTGTATACGACATGGCCGAGAACGGGCGTGCGTCGAGGCCTCATCTGCTCGATGGAGCTGGTTTGTTCGATTGCCATCGGGCTGTTAGGATGCTATACAAGCGTCCAAACTCCCCCCTGTCGTTCTCTCCCTCTGTCCTTCTCTGTGAGGGTGATCCCATGGCCACGGTGCTTGTCGAAGACCAGGTCGAAATTCCGGGCACCGTGGCGACGCTCTCAGCCTTTCGCCACTGGGCGCTCTCCGAATCGTTTCCCAAGCGGGGCCGTATCGACTGGGTTGGCTCGCAGATCGAGGTGGATATGTCACCGGAAGACCTGTTCACGCACGGCACGCTCAAGACCGCGATCGTCGCGTCGCTGTGGCCGCTTGCGCGGCGCAAGGGCTACAACCTCTTCACCGGCGAGACGAGGATTTCATCGGTCGCGGGGAATGTGTCGGCGGAGCCCGATGTGGTCGCCGTGTCTGATGCCGCGATCGACACCGACCGGGTCAGGCTCACTCCAAAACCCGGGGGCGAGACCGACCGTTTTGTCGAGCTCGAAGGCGGGCCTGAACTG
>CAYSPN010000697.1:0-1730 GCA_964432895.1 uncultured Candidatus Kuenenia sp. | reverse complement strand
GGGCATGTCGAGCGTCCGGGCTGCTACGAGACGCCGCTTGGCATCACGGCTCGTCAGCTCATCGACGAGTATGGCGGCGGCGTCTGGAAGGGCCGCAAGGCCAAGGCGGTGATCCCCGGCGGCATCTCGATGGGCCTGATGACCGAGGCCGAACTCGACACCCCGCTCGACTTCGCCGGCCCCGGAAAAGTGGGCTGCCTCGGCCTCGGCACCGCAGCCGTCGTCGTGATCGACGAGACGGTGAGCATCGTCGACTTCCTGCACAACTCCTGCCGGTTCTTTGCCCACGAGTCATGCGGGCAGTGCACGCCCTGCCGCGAGGGCACAAGCTGGTCGCTGCGGATGCTCGAGCGGATCAAGGCGGGCAAGGGCCGCCTGCGGGATCTCGACCTGCTTGCCGAGATCGGCAACACCATGGGCATGATGCCCGGATCGACGATCTGCGGGCTCGCCGACGGGGCCGCCTGGCCGATCAAGAACGCGATCAAGAAGTTCCGTGGGGAGTTCGAGGACTACATCAAGCGGACGAATCCGCAGGGATGGATGGTGACAGACCCAGTCCCGGCCCTGCAGATCGTGGGATCGCACTAACCGCGAAGCGCATCAGGAAGATTCATGCCCACAGTCATCGTTGACGGCAAGGAAATCGAGATCGGGGCCGACGAACGGCTCAACTGCATCGAGGCCGCCCGCCGCGCCGGCGCCGAGATTCCGCACTATTGCTGGCATCCCGGTCTGTCGGTCGTGGCCAGCTGCCGCATGTGCTTGGTCGAGACCGGCACCCGCGACGCCGCGACCGGCAAGATCTCGATGATGCCGAAGCTCGTGCCTGCCTGTCAGACTCCGGCCAAGGACGGCACGGTGATCGTCACCGAAAGCCAGTTGGTAAAGGACAGCAGGGCCCGGGTCGAGGAAGCGCTCCTCATCGACCATCCGATCGACTGCCCGATCTGCGACAAGGCGGGCGAGTGCCTGTTGCAGGACTACCACTTTCAGCACGGTCAGGCGGAACGCCGCGCCGACCTCCATCCCTTCAACAGCCGCCGTCGCGATGTCGGCCCGACCGTCACGCTCTTCGTCGACCGCTGCATCATGTGCACGCGGTGCGTGCGGTTCACCCGTGAGGTGTCCGGCACGGCGGAGCTGATGGTGACCAACCGCGGTGCGAAGGAGGAGATCGACGTCTTCCCAGGTCATCCGCTCGACAACAAACTCTCTGGCAACGTCGTCGACCTCTGCCCGGTCGGCGCGCTTGGCGACAAGGACTTCCTCTACCAGCAGCGTGTCTGGTTCATGAAGCGGGAGGCCAATGTCTGCGGCGGCTGCTCCGCCGGCTGCTCGATCCACACCGAGCACAATCAGGACACGATCTACCGTCTCAAGCCACGTGAGAATCCCCACGTCAACACCTGGTGGATCTGCGACGAGGGCCGCTACGGGTGGCACCACATCCACGACGCCAAACGGCTCGTGGGGGCCGGTCGCCGCACCGACTTGAGCACGCCGCTGGAGGCCGTCGAGTGGGCCGATGTCGTGCCGCGTCTGCGGGCCGACCTCAAAGCTGCCGGCCGGCTGGCCGTGGCGGTTTCGCCGATGCTCACGGTCGAGGAGGCCTGGATGCTCTGCGCGGTCGCCCGCTCGATCGACCCGCAGGCATTGCTCGCCGTGGGCCACGTGCCGCGGACCGGCGATGACGAAACATTCCCGGGCGGGTTCACGATCCGCGCGGA
>CAYSPN010000696.1:0-2287 GCA_964432895.1 uncultured Candidatus Kuenenia sp. | reverse complement strand
AGTCTGGGAAGGAGTCTGGGAAGGAGTCTGGGAAGGAGTCTGGGAAGGAGTCTGGGAAGGAGTCTGGGAAGGAGTCTGGGAAGGAGTCTGGGAAGGAGTCTGGGAAGGAGTCTGGCGGCGGTTCGGAGCAGGAGCCGGCGGAGGGAGGGGAAGCATCGCCCGCGCAGGAGGAGTCTCGTGAGAGTGAGGCCGACAAACAGGATGGCGACGATGAGGCGTCGCGGGCCCGCCGCACGAAGAAGCGGCTCGGGGCCGCCGAACAGCGGATGCGGAAGGCGCAGGAGAAGCTCGACGAGGCCAAGCGTCGCGATGCGCGGCAGGAACAGGAAAAGGCGATCGAGGAGTTGGAGACGGCCCGGGCAGAGCTCGAGGAGATCCTCCGGCAGATGCGGGAAGAGGAGGTGGAGCGGCTGCTCGTGCAGTTGGAAACACGGCTGCGGACGATGCTGCGGGCCCAGCGGGCTGTGCTCGCCGGCGCGGAGAAGCTGGCGGCGGAGCAGTCGCAGGCGGATCGTGAGCGGCAGCTGGAGGCGGCGCGGCTGTCACGGGAGCAGAATCTCATCGGTCTCGATGCGGCCAAGGCCCTGACGCTGGTGCGGGACGACGGCTCGGCCGTCGCGATTCCGGAGGCTCTCGAGCAGGTTCGCGACGACTCCGCTCAGGCGGCGGGCCGCCTGGCTCGGAGCGATGCGGGGAGCACGACCCGCGGCATCCTGCAGGATCTCGTCACGAGCCTCGAGGAGATGCTGGCAGCCTTGGAGAAGGCGCAGCAGGAGCAACAGGCGCGGCAGCAGGGCAACCAGGGGGGGCGTCCTGCGGAGCCCGGAGAACAGCCGCTGGTCGATAAACTGGCCGAACTGAAGATGATTCGCACCCTGCAGATGCGGGTGAACTCTCGCACGAAGCGGTTTTCCAAACTGCTGGCCGACGGCACGGAGCAGGCGGATGAGCCGGAACTGCTCGACGCTCTCGAGCGGCTGGCGGAACGCCAGCGCAAGATCGAACGGGCGGCCCACGACATCGTCACCGGCCGCACAGAGTAAGGCGGGTCGCGGAGAGGGCTGCTGTCATGCAACGCAGCATGCGCTGGCCACCCGCATTCCCTGGCTTGCGCTGCGGGCTTGGATGGATATGGGGCTTGGATGCCTCCCGTTCCCATGCAAGCCCGAAGCGCAAGCGAGAGGACTCCGCGTCGCGGGAACGAAAAATCATTTGATCTGCCGATCTCGGGGGCTGCTTAGCCCGTTTTTTTCCCCGACAGCACCGTGCGGATATGATGGTGGGGTATGATTGACGTCGTTCGCAACGCCGGCGTGCCGACCCCCTTCGGAGGCCAAAATCGCATGGAGCCGAGACCGATTCTGTGGGCCCGCATGATTCCTGCCGTGATCATGGCCGGGATGGCGTTCGCCGAGCCGATCGCGACGGCTGCTCCGATGCACGGCCAGCCCACGCCAGCCGCCACCGACCGCGATCTGGAACGGCCGCCGTCGTGGTCGATCCCCTCCTATGCCGACGTGCGGAGGCGGATACTCGAATGGCTCGATGCGAGAGTCGCTGCCGGCACGACGCCAGCCGCTGACAGCATCACGGCCAGGGAGACATGGCCCGAGCAGCCGCCGGCCGATGAGGGAGCGGATTTGCTCGATCACGTGATCGACTCGTTGTCGCGGGTCGATCCGCGATGTGCGGCGTTGCAGCGGAGCGTGGCTGCCGGCCGTGCGACAGCCGAGCAGGCTCCTGCCGATGTGGGCTGGCTGGCCGATGCCGCCACCGATGTGTTCGAACGCGATGCCGTTCGCCTGTGGCTCGGACGAGAGCGTGTTCGTCGCGATCGTTTCGACGAGGGGCTGTCCCTTCTGGCCGATCTCGACCCGGCGACCGCCGTCGATCCCGCGTCGTTGCTGTTCCACCGCGCCGCCTGCCAGCACTGGCTGCTCGAGGCAGATGTTGCTGTTGAATCACTCGACCGCTTGTTGGAACGATCCGGCGAGATCCCGGTGCGGTATGAGCGGGTGGCCCGGCTGTTGCGGGCCGATATTGCGGCGCTCGAGGACGAGTCGCTCGACCACATTGCGCGGCGCATGCGCGACATCACCCGCCGACTCGATCTGGGCCGCGCCGGCCCGAAAACGCTGGCCGTGCAGGATGGTGTGATCGATTCACTCGACAAGATGATCAAGCAGATCGAACAGCAACAGCAGCAGCAACAGAGCCAGTCATCGAGCGGTGCCGGTGGTGGCGGCCGCAGTGGCAATGGCACGCCGATGGATGACAGTCGCATCGC
>CAYSPN010000695.1:0-1714 GCA_964432895.1 uncultured Candidatus Kuenenia sp. | reverse complement strand
GTTTCAGGCTAATCAGCATGGCCTTGCGAAGTTCCGCCTCGCAGCCGCATCGACGCCCGAGCCGCTCGGCCTCGCCGACGCCGCTGCGCCGCAGGCGGTCCGTGAGGTCGCAACGCTCTTCGATGCCGCGAGGACGGCCGGAGGCGATCTGGCGAACGAAGGGGTCGGCCGCGAAGTGCTCCGTTGGTTCCGCCGGTTCGATGCCGATGCGGAGCGGGTGCTGGCAGCCCTCGAAGCGATTGATGCAAAGGAGCCGAAGCCTGATCTGCACCGGGTCTACGCCGCCACCAACGGCGCGTGGGTGATCACCGGCAACTCGCAGGGGGTGCGGAGCGGCGACCAGGAGGTGTTCGTGCTCGCGCGGGGCGAGGTGGGCCGCAAGAAGGGCAAGGCGGCCCCGGGCTTCGTGCTGGCCGCGGTCGCGTCAGACGATGCCGAAACCGGTCTGCTCTCCGGTCCCGAAAGCAACCCGCTGCCCGACTCCCGCCTGGGACTCTCGGCATTTCTCACCGACGTGGACCGGGGCGCCGGCCCGCTGGCGGCCCGTGTGATCGTCAACCGGCTCTGGCACCACCACTTCGGCCGCGGCATCGTCGCCACACCGAACGACCTCGGTACGCAGGGAGACAAGCCCACGCATCCAGAACTCCTCGAATGGCTGGCAAACCGGCTCGTGGAACAGAAGTGGAGCCTCAAGGCCATCCATCGGCTGATCGTGACAAGCGCCACCTACCGGCAGTCGGGCGTCGTCGATGACGACCGCCGGACGAGGGATCCCGATAACCAGCTCCTCTGGCACCGGCGGCCCACGCGGCTCGAAGGCGAAGTGATTCGAGACTCGCTCCTCGCGGCGTCCGGCCGGCTCGATGCGACAATGTATGGCCGGAGCCTCGTCGGCGCAGACTCCCCGCGACGTAGCATCTATATCCGGGTGAAACGCAGCGAGCCGGAGCCGTTCCTGTGTGTCTTCGACCAGCCGGAGCCGATCCAGTCGGTGGGAGCGCGTGGCGTCGCGACCGTGCCGACGCAGGCGCTCACGATGATGAATTCCCCGCTCGTCCGCTCGGCTGCCGAGGGGCTCGCGGAGAGGGCCCGCAAGGCCGTGGGCGGCACGGGATCGGAGACAATTGAATACTGTTTCACCGTCGCCTTGTCGCGGAAGCCCTCTGCCGACGACGTCGCACGATTCACGAACTTCCTCGCGGCCCGCGAACAGGCCGCCGGCGGCGACGACGCCCTGCGGAAGGCCGCCCTCGCCGACACCTGCCACCTCATGCTCTGTCTCAACGAGTTCATCTATGTTGACTGATCAAATGCGGTCGACTGACCAGACACCATCGATCGGTGAATTGATGCTGCCTGCCCGGCGGCGGTTTCTGCGCGAGGCCGGACTCGGCTTCGGTTCGCTGGCGCTCGCATCGCTGCTCGGCCAGGCCGCAGCCGGAAATACGTCGGGAAGTTCGACCGCAGGGGCCTCGCTCCTGACGCTGCCGCACCATCCCCCCAAGGCAAAGCGTGTGATCTGGCTCTTCATGACGGGCGCCCCGTCGCAGGTCGATACGTGGGACTACAAGCCGGAACTGCAGGCCCGCAGCGGCGAGCCGCTGCCTGGCGCTGACAGTCAGATCGGCTTCTTTCAGACCAGCGGCAAGTGCCTCGCGAGCCCGTTCAAGTGGGCGCAGCATGGCCAGTCGGGCACGTGGGTGAGCGATCT
>CAYSPN010000694.1:0-3002 GCA_964432895.1 uncultured Candidatus Kuenenia sp. | reverse complement strand
CTTGCTGCCCTTGGTTCCCATTTCCAAAAACCGCCGGACCTGCGGCGCGTCGGCCGCGGCCGCCACCCGCAGTCGCAGCAGATAGTTGCCGGGCGGGGCGGCGGGTGGGATCGTGATCGCCTCGGTGTCGTGATAGTTGTTGGAGGCATACATGAGCCAGGCGCCCTTGTCAGCATGCGGCGCCGCCAGGAAGTGTTCGAGATAGGGGCCGTGGTTCTCATATTGTTGGATGCGGAACTTCGCCTCGTGCTCGTCCGGAAAGCCGAAGTCCTTCGCCTTGGCGGGATCGGCCCCCGCCGCCTCCCACTCCTTGGCCTTGCGAAAGCCGGTGAGGAAGTAGCCATTGAGCAGGCCTTCGATCTGCTTGCGGGCCACTGTCTCCACCTCGCGACGTTCGGTCTTCCGCTCAGGTTTGGTCTCGCCCGGCTTCGGCCAGTCGGAGGCCGCGGCCGCGATCGCCTGCCGGCCGATCGCGAGATACTGCTCGAGCTGGTCGCTCGACATGAAAAGTCCCGAGCCGATCGTGTCGAAGGAGCCAGTGCCTGTGTCGGCGGGCAGGCTCGACGTGTCGACCTCGACGCCGAGCAGGTCGCGGAGCGTGTGGCGATACTCGCGGCGGTTGAGCCTGCGGACGAGCGAGACCTGACCCTGGTCGCCGATCGCCTTGCGGGCGGCGGCGAGGGCCTGCGAGAGATCGGCGAGGAGTTCGAGTTTGGACTCGGGGTTTGGCTGCGGCTCCTCGGCAGGGGGCATCTCACCGGCATTGAGGACGCCGAGGACCTTCTGCCACCGCTCGGCCGTCTCGACCGTGGCGATGGCGAAGGGCAGGTCGTCGAGCCGGACGCCGCCCTCCTGGGTCTTTTCAGAGTGGCACTTCATGCAGTGGGCCGCGAAGAACGCCTGATGGCTCAAGTTGACTTCCGCGGTGGCTGCCGTTGCCGCGGCGCTCGCCATGCCGCAGCCCGAAAGCCAGCCCACCACCGTGGTGACGAGGCACCACGAGAGAGACCGCCAGAGCAGAGCCGGCCGGCGGCGGTGTCTGCAGGGAATGCTTGGGCAACGCTTCACGGGCGGGGGCAGCCTGCTGGAGGGACCGCAGGTGGCGGTCGCACGGGGCCGGGATGGCTACCAAGGAAACCCGCCTGACCACGAAATATTACGGGTATTCAGCTATGGGGGCTCGCGGGGAAATTTTTTTCCCCGGTCGCGTAAGATCTGCCGGGTTAGGCGGTTTTCTGACGCGGGGGCTGTTACTCCGTCACGGTCTGATTGACCGTGTGATGGAGAATAAGAGGGTTTTCATGGCGTTTCCAAAGGGTTCGGGACGTCCCGTAGACTCGATGGCCGTTCCCGTGCTGAGACGGGCTGAGGCTTTGCGGCTCTGTTGTTGGCTGGGCGGCTGCTTGGTGGTCGCGGCGGCGACGCTTGGCTGCGGCAGGCCGGCGGGGGTTTCGTTCGCTCCGGTGACAGGCCGAGTCATGGTGAACGGCCAACCGCTGGCGGCGGGAACGATCCACTTTTTCCCGGACGAGTCAAAGGGCACCAGTGGCCCGATGAGCACGGGCGTTTTGCAGAGCGACGGCAGCTATTCGCTACACGGGCCTGGGCAAAACGTTGGCGCGATGGTGGGCAACCATCGGGTGTACCTGACGTTGCCGCTCCCCGATCAGACGCCTACTCCCGTCGTCGTCGACGGTGAGGTGGTCTTGCAGGCTCCACCCCGCGACGCCGCATCCGGCACTGTGGCGCAGATTCCAAAAAAATTCCTGCAAGCGGAAACCTCTGCATGGACCGCCACTGTCGCGGAGGGCAAGGCCAACACGTTGGATTTTGAGATCACAAAGTAACGCTCGCTCGTCTGTTTTTCTTCATCTGTTTCATCTTTTCGCACCTCATCAGTCCGTGAATTCAGGAGCCCCTCTCATGGCACAACGACAGCAGACTGCCGCCACGATGGCACCACAGCGGCCGGCACGAACGACGCGGGCATTTACGCTTGTGGAACTCTTAGTCGTCATCGCGATCATCGGCACCCTCGTCGGCCTGCTGCTGCCGGCGGTGCAGTCTGCCCGCGAAGCCGCGCGGCGTTCCACCTGCCAGTCGAAGATCAAGCAACAGGCCCTCGCCTGCCACAACTACGTATCGGCCAAACGAGCCTTTCCGCCCGGCCAGAAGCACCAAGCGTCGACGGCCAACCCAATGACCCGCTTCAGCTGCGGCGACGGTACCGCCGCAGCGGGCTACGACGCGTGGGCGTCAGACGCCCGTTCGTGGATCATCGAGATTCTGCCGTTCTTGGAGCAACAGGCAGAGTATGCGAAGCTCGATTTCACGAAATCAGCTACGGCTACGCCCAACGCGGCCGTTCTTCGCACACCATCTGCCTTTACGTTTGCCGTCTGTCCGACCAATCCGATTCAGGGCATTTTCGGCAACTGGGGCAGCATCACGCACTACGGCGGCTCTGCCGGACTGGGGAATAACCACTGCAACATAACAGGGGATGGAAACAAAAGAGACGGCATGTTCAACGGAGTCGAGGCGAATGTCAGTGGTCCTGGTGGGTACAAGGAAAAGGACGTGACCGATGGACTGTCGAAGACGGTGATGATCTGCGAAAAACTCGGATATAACCCGGTGAATTACAGCCCCAGTCAACCGGACTTTCGTCAGTGCAAAACGAACACCGTTGCCCCCTCAAGTGCGTGGTACTGGAATTTCAAGGGAGTCAACTACGGTTCTTTGACCAGAATGGAAAATGGTCCCAATACGGTGATAGCGAGCGATGACTGGTCTTCGAGTTCCCCCTATTCCTTCCACCCCGGCGGTCTGTCGCTGGCCTATGGTGACGGCGCGACGCAGTTCATCGACGAGACGATTTCGATCACGGTCTGGAATGCGATCGCGAACAGGGCAGATGGCTCCACCCTCAGTCCATGACCGATGTCCTCGCTCGACCGCAATGAATTCGTGTCTCTGCTCACTGCCTCGCAGCGGCGGCT
>CAYSPN010000693.1:0-1964 GCA_964432895.1 uncultured Candidatus Kuenenia sp. | reverse complement strand
CAGGTGCAGGCTGGCTGTTCAATCCTCGACGTCCGGCCGCTGATGGTGACGTCGATGGGCAACGACCGTGCCTGGGGCTGGACCAACAACGTCGGGGGCGGTGATTTCTTCAGGCTGTTCGACCGAGCCGGTCTCCGCGTGTCGCATGGTCGCATGAAGACAGCCTACCAGCGGCAGGGGCCGTGCCTCACGGAAGTCACCTATGCCGGGGAGGTCGGCGCAGGGATCGAGCACGCCGAGACGGTGAGCCTCGCTCGGACCGACGACATCGTTCGCGGCGTCTATTCGATAAGGATGGACGTGAAGCAGCCCGTCGACTTTTCGCGGCTGGTGCTGTTTCAGATCGGCGCCGATAGCTACAGCTACACGGGGGAACGGAAGATGGCCGTGGGCGATGTGACGGGGCTGGTCCGCGAATGGGACACGCAGTGGGGTGGCGACGAGTATCGCACGCAGCCGCTCGAGTGCACGGGTGCCGTGCCCTGGGTGTCTCTCCACGGGGCGGTGCGGCGACCGGGGGCAGAGCGAGGTGCGTGGGCGAACCGCGGCATCGTCATCCGGGAGTGGCGGGCTCGCCTGGGAGGCAAGGACGCGCGGCCGTGGGTGGCGGAGCGCGGAGCGGTCGTCGGGGGAGCGGCGACCTCGACACTCGACATCGTGCCGCCGCCGGATGTTACGCAGCTCGTGGCGGGAGACTTCGTGGAGGCGATAATTGAGCACCTGGTGCTGCCGCAGGCCGCCGCGGATTACTACGGACCGAACGGGCCGCTGCGGGCGGCGCTTGTCACGATGCAAGACACTTGGCGAATGGTGCACCGCGAGGCGGTGAAAAACGTGCGGCGGGTGGAGGTGCGGAAGGGCCGCCTTGAACGGCTCCACCCGGATGTGCGGGTGGCGGCGGAGGACGGCCTCGCCGAGTTCATGATTTCTGGTGGGCTCGGATACGTGCCGATCACGGTGACGGGTCTGCCAACGTACCGCGGCGTGTTTATGGTGGACGGTGTGCCGTGCGATCAGGCCGTACACGGCAACGACTTCTGGCAGACCGATTTCGACCCGGTGAGCGGCACATGGAGCCAGACTGTGACGGTGCCGCTGCCGAAATCCGCGGTCCATACGATCGGGATCGGTGCCACCGTTCCCTAGCAGTCCGTGGACAAGTCTTCTGCCGCCGTATGCGGCGGTTGTCGACCCGGGGATCTCCCGGCGTCGAGGACTGTTTTCGCCAACTTGCACAAAGAGTGTACGCACGTACACTCTTTGTTGGGTCTGGCCGGGCGACGCCAGACCGTGCATAATAAGTCAACAGTGCGAAAGGCGGCTCGGATGCCGTGGTTCGACATCGTGTGGGATGAGTCGCTTCCGGATGGGAACGTGGCCCACCTGGCGGAGCATGGCGTCAGTCCCGACGAAGCGGAGGAAGTGCTGATGAATGCCATCGGCCGCGAGAGGACGCGGGCGAGTGGCCGATGGATTGCCTTTGGACGAACGTCGGCAGGCCGGGATATTGCCGTCGTCTATGAAATGATCGACCCCATCACCGTTCTCCCCGTGACGGCTTTCGACCTTGAATGAGAGGGTTCCCATGACGAGTCAGGCAAACCGAGTGACGGTTCGAAAGCGTGTCAAACGGCATCTGACGGCTGCTGAAGTGAAGCGTCATCACCGGATCATGAAGGATGTCGTTCGCGAAAAGGATGCGATCGTGGCACGAGGCCGGTCGGTGATGGCGGCGCACGATCGCCTGCAGCTGGCATTGCAGACGTTAAAGGCCAAGCGTCAGGAACGCGGCCTGAGCCTGACGGACGTGCAGCGGCTGAGCGGAATCGACCGGGCGAGACTCTCCCGACTCGAATCCGACCCTCACGCGAATCCCACGATCGAGACGCTCAACCGCATCGCCCAGGCCCTCGGCGTGGAAGTCCGGGTTGCCATCGTCGATTCTCCCCCCTGACGGGCCGTGG
>CAYSPN010000692.1:0-4627 GCA_964432895.1 uncultured Candidatus Kuenenia sp. | reverse complement strand
CTCCGGGAACTTCGTGCCGTAGCCGAAGGCCACGCCTACCGGCGACCCCGGGCCGATGTCGATCAAGGCCGGCAGGCTGTCGGGATAGCAGGCGGGCCACTTGCCCGTGCCGCTCCGCCAGCCCAGCTCGCTCCCGCTGGTGGCATGGTTCACTCGCGTCGGCCGATACCACGGTGAGCCAAAATCCCATTCCATGTCGGCGTCGTAGACGAAGAGTTCGCCGTCGGCGTTGAAGGCCATGTCGTAGGGATTGCGGTAGCCCGAGCTCCAAATCTCCCATTGTTTGCCATCGGGATCAGTGCTGACGACGTAGCCGCCGGGGGCAAGGATGCCGACTGCATGGCCGCCGGCATCCCACATCCGCGGGATGAGCAGGTCTTCGTCCCAGTTGGCCGGCACGCGGCTTGTGCCGTCCGGCGGCAGTTCCACCCGTCGCTGCGTGGAGCGGATGCCCGCAAGAGTTTGTGCTTCGGTGAGGTTCTTCATCGCGAATGGCACCTTCGTGTGGTTGCCGCAGACGATGACGAGCCTGTGACCGTCGGGTGAGAGCATGATGGAGTGCGGACCGTGTTCACCGCCCCCGTCGAACGCGCGGAGCTTCGCGACCGTGTCGAGTGTGTCGTCGTTGTCGGAGTCGGTGACACGGTAGAGCCCGCTGCCGGGGCCGCCGTTACAGACGACATAGAGGCTGTCAAAGGCCCAGAGGAGCCCCTGAGCCCCCGTGAGCGGCACCGGAATTTTTTCGATGATCGTCGGCCGGGAGCCGTCGAGCGGCGCGGGCGTGATCCGCACGAGCCCCTTGTCCCCCTGATCGCTCGCGATCAGCCGGCCCTTTGGATCAGTGGCGATGCAGACCCACGAGCCGAGTTCGTCCTTCGGCACGACGAAGAGCCGCTCGACCTGGAAGCCATCCGGCACGGTAAACGGGGCGACGGCCGGCTGTGCTGCCGCCGGCGTGGTGGCCGTGGTGTTCGCGACCGGCATGCGTTCCGCGGGCGATTCCCATCGCGTCTTGGGGGCTGCCGTCTGCGGCTCGGCCGCCAGGCACACCGACCGGGTGGCGAGCAGGGCGATTGCTACTGCGATCACCAGACAGGCGGCACGAGCTGGAAGCGCGGAGGGGAAGTGGCGCTGGCACATGGCAGGTCCTTGAGAGTGTCGGTGGATCACGGGAGCGACCATGCATGATAGTCGGGCCAGCGGTGCGTCCCAACAGCGGTGGCCGGTGATACGCGACACCTTTCTCACTGCGAGGTTTCTCTCACGCAGGGGATGCAATCCGGGCAATCACTCCAGGATCACGGCTCTTGGGTGGGCTCGATTGGGATCTGCACCTCCGAATACTTCGCTAGGTTCGGCACGAACGGGCTGTTGTAGGCCAGCGCCCGCAGACCGCCGGCCGCGCGCCACTCGGGGTGGTCTGCCAGCCACGCCTTGAGCCGCGCGGCGCCGCGGTCGAACGTCGCCTTCTCGTAGCCGCCGCGAAGGCCGATCGACACGACCTTGCTTTCTGGAACGTCCTCGACGACCACTCGGGGATCCTCCGGATCGGCGCCCGCGGCGCCGATCGACGGCTTGGCATAGAGAAACGCCATCGCTGCGGGCTCCTTGCCGATTGCCGGCGGAGGGTTTCCGGCCTGCTCGGCCGCTGCCTGCTGCCACGACATCTCCACCGGCGCCGTCATGGCGATCTCGTTCCGCTCGATGTGGCGGAAAAGCTTCATGAACATGCCGTTGCCGCCCCCCTCAGCCCGCACCCGCGCCAGGCGATGCGCCGGATAGGTCTTCACGATCACTGTGTCGACCGGCCCGACCGCGGGAAAGCCCTCCGGCAGCTTGGCCTCGGAAAACATCCACGGTCGTTGCACGGTTGTCTCCTGGCCACAGGCCGTCGTGCCCGCCGCCATGCCCGCGGCGGCGGCCAGCCACATCGACACCCAGAGCGATCGTGACCGAACCCGGAACCTGTCCGTCGCGTCGCAATGGGCCACGGTGGGCGGACGGATGCGGCGCATGGGGGAAACCTTTCCGGGTCAGAAGCGTTTCAGTGATTGCGTGACAGGCCCGTGCCTTCGTGGCCATACTCATGCTGCCGCATGCCACCAAGGCGCTGCAAGGCACGACCTTGATCCACGAGACGGGAGAATCGTATGGCTGTTAATCCATCGCCGCGCAGGCCGGCTCCCGGCTGGGCACTGTGCGTGGCGTTTGCCGCGGTGTGCTGGGGCGGAGGAGTGCCGGCGGCCGAAACGCCCGTCGGCGCGGGGGACGCACGCCGCACCCCGCATCGCAACGTCGTGCTCATCATCTCGGACGACCAGCACTGGCGTGACTACGGCTTCATGGGCCACGAGCACCTTCGCACGCCGCACCTCGACCGGCTTGCGCGGGAGAGTCTCGTCTTTCGCAGGGGATACGTGACGAGCAGTCTCTGCTGTCCGAGCCTCGCCTCGATCATCACCGGCCGCTTCCCGCATGAGCACAGGATCGTCGGCAACGATCCACCCGAGGATCCGCGGATCGCGCGCGGTAGTCCGGAGTGGAAGGCCGCCTTCGAGGCCGGCCGCGAGCGGATGAACCGGCACCTGGAGGCGTGGCCGACATTGCCCCGCCTGCTGGGCGAGCAGGGCTACCGGAGCCTGCAGACAGGCAAGTGGTGGCAGGGCGACTTTTCCCGCGGCGGGTTCACCGATGGCATGTCGAAGGGGAAGCGGCACGGCGATGACGGGCTCGCGATCGGCCGAAAAACGATGCAGCCCATCTATGACTTCATGGCACGCTCTCGGGCCGACGGCAAACCGTTCATGGTCTGGTACGCCCCCATGCTGCCGCACGATCCGCATGATCCAGCGCAGGAACTGGTGGATCACTACGCGACGAAGACCGACAGCCTCCACGTGGCGCGATATTGGGGCAACGTGGAGCGCTTCGACCGCACGGTCGGCGACCTGCTCGACCATCTCGACCGCGAACGGCTCTCCGGCGACACGCTGGTGGTTTTCGTCACCGACAACGGGTGGATCCAGAGCCCCGACAGCCCGCGGTTCGCCGCCCGCTCGAAGCTTTCCCCGTACGACGGTGGACTGCGGACGCCGATCATGCTGCGGCAGCCGGGAACGATCGAGCCGCGGTCGAGTGACGCCCCTGTCAGCGCGATCGACATCATGCCGACGGTGCTGGCTGCGTGTGGCGTGCCCGCGCCGGCTGGCCTGCCGGGCGTCGACCTGCTCGACGCCAAGGCCGTGGCGGCGCGGCGGCAGATCTTCGGCGAGTGCTTCACGCACACGCTCGTCGATCTCGACGATCCGGCAAAGAGCCTCCTCTGGCGGTGGACGATCCGCGACGACGTGCAGACGCCGCGCCAGCACCGGTGGAAGCTGATCGTGCCAACGTCGGCCACGATCGGGGATTGGACCTGGAGTGGGGCCGGGGGCGAATTTCCCGCCGGGCCGGCCGCCAATGTCGATCCCCAATCGCGGGAGCGTTGGCAGCGGCGCGAGGTCGAGCTCTTCGATCTGGCCGCCGACCCCGACGAGACGAAGAACCTCGCCGCCAGCGAGCCGACACTCGTGCAGGAGCTCACGCAGAGCCTCGTCGCGAACTGGTCGCCGCAGGGGCCGCGTGCTGCCGCCGCGACACCGGCCGCTGCTGCGCCAGTGAAGCGGCCGCCAAACCTGCTCGTCTTTCTGGCCGACGATCTCGGGGCCCACGATCTGGGCTGCACCGGCAGCACGTTCTACCGCACGCCGGCGATCGACCGGCTGGCCGCCTCCGGGATGCTCTTCACGCGTGGCTACGCCGCCGCCCCGGTCTGCTCGCCCACCCGCGCGGCGCTCATGACCGGCCGGTATCCAGCCCGTGTGAAGATCACGAACTTTATTGCCGGGAGCCGGCGCGGCAGCCTGTTGCCTGCGGACTATTTCCACGCCCTTCCCGCAAGCGAGGTGACCGTACCGAAGCGCCTGCACGCCGCGGGCTATACGACAGGCATCTTCGGCAAGTGGCATCTGGGGCCATCCAAAGACATCCCCTCGCACGGCTTCGATGCGAACGGTTTGACGACCGTCGGCCCCGGCCGCGGTCCACCGGACGACCCGCATCATGCGCGGGCGATCGCGGCTGAGGCGTCGGCATTCATCACGGCCAACCGCGACCAGCCCTTCTTCTGCTACGTGCCGATGCACTCGGTGCACGTGCCGCTCAAGACCCGAGCGGAACTCCTGGCCGAGGAACAGACGCGTGCGGCCGCCCTGCCGCCACCTGCCGGACCCCGCGAGGTCGCCGAGGGTGAGCGCATGGCGCGGGCGGTGCAGGATCATCCCGTCTACGCCGGCATGATCCGCGAGATGGACGAGACCGTGGCCACCGTGCTCGCCGCCGTCGAAGCAGCCGGGCAGACCGACAACACGCTCGTCGTGTTTACCAGCGACAACGGCGGCCTCTCCACGGCCGAGGGTTCGCCGACCTCGAACCTGCCGCTCCGCGCGGGCAAGGGGTATCTCTATGAGGGGGGCATCCGCGTGCCACTGATCGTGCGGTGGCCGGGGGTCGTCGAGCCGGGCACGACAACCGACGTGCCCGCGACCACGCTCGATATCGCCGCCACGCTGCTTGATGTCGGCGGCAC
>CAYSPN010000691.1:0-2247 GCA_964432895.1 uncultured Candidatus Kuenenia sp. | reverse complement strand
CCCGGCGGGCTGTTTTTTGCGCGGCTTCCTGCCGCAGGCCAGTGCGGGCACTCGACGCCATTGAATGCAGACGCTACTAGCGAGCGTCCGAAGTGCGGGCGTGCGTCGAAGTTGCGAATCGAGATCGGGCGGCTCCGGAGTCGCCTTACGAGCCACCCGTGGCCTCTTCAATGGGCGGGTCGAGGCCAGACAGCCGCCAATTCTGGCAGAGGTGGCGGATGGCGGCCATGTCGGCGTCGGGGTTGCGGGCGAGGAGTTCTACGATGTCCGCATGAGACTTCGTGCCTCCGGCGTAGAGCTTGAGCGCAACCAAGTGTGGCAGAGGCACGATCCTCAGGCCGCTTCCGGGACGGAGGCTCATGGCGGTCCGCCTGCAACACGGGCTCCCGACTGCCAAACACATGGGGGCCACCTCAAGTCGTGCGGGAGCCGGTGTGGAATCGAGCCTCACGTCCGCGGCTTCTTCTTCGGTGGCGGCCTGCGCTGCGGAGGCGGTGCGCTGAAACGGTGATTCTCGTCCGGCCCCTCATCATTCTCGATGGGGCCACGGCCGACGTCCTCCACGATCTCGTAGTGCTGGACGTCGACCCACTGCTTGAAGCCCCTCGGGCTCCCGTCCTTCGGCCACACTTCTACGTCCGTGTACCAGCCTACGTGTAATGGCTTCGGGCGGCTCGATGATCACCTCGCTGTCATAGCCACTGCCGGCCGAACGGCTGGCCTCGCCCCTGCCAACCGGCTGGCGAAAAACCCGCGTCCGCCGCGTGGCCGCGTCAATCACCCTCGCCTCCGGGATGCGATGCCGGGCATAGAGCGGCACCTTCGTGCCGAGGTCGTACGCAAGGCTGGTATCCGCAACCTCGATCACGAGCAGCACGTCGGTTGGACCCGGGTGGGCCGTCATGGAGAAGTCTGCCCGGGGCCGAAGGATCGCGATGTCGGTCTCGGGTTCGCTGGTGTTGTCGAGCCGCACTGGGTTTTGGCACCACACGACCGCGCGAGAGCGATCCCACCGTCAGGACACCGGGGCTGTTGCCGGGGGGCACGTCAATGGGGTCGGAGGAATCCACTGCCGAGCCGGACACTTTTGTTTGGTATGGAAAGCGGTCTTTAAGCCATGACCATCCCGTCGCAGCGGGGCTGGCACCTATTATTCAGGCATCTGTAATTTTAACCTGTGCCAGCTTGCCGTAAAATCCTTCACGGCCTAACATACGCTACTCATGAGGGGTCTCGCTGAGAGCCTCTCGGGGTGGAATCATCCGTGTCAATGGCTGGCTGGATATGGCTTGCCATTTGAACTGGTGATCATTGCCGAACCAGTGAGGCGGCGGCATTTGTTCAAGCACCACATTTACAAGGGGTGAAGCGATGGTCGAAGGCTTGTGTTTGTTTGGGGCGTCGATGCCCGACCTGTCAGTGTTTCAATACAACGCGGTGGACAACATCTTTTCGATGACGGTCGCGACGATGGGTGCGGCCGCCCTGTTCTTGTTCATGTCCCGGGCGCACGTCGATCCGGAATACCGTCCGGCTCTCCTGGTGTCTGGCATCGTGGTTTCGATCGCCTGCTACCACTACTTCATGATCCGCCACAGCTGGCACGACGCCTACTCGTTGGTGGGTGCTGCTGGGTATAAGGGCACCGGCGCCGCATTCAACGACTTTTATCGGTATGCCGACTGGATCCTGACGGTGCCGCTGCTGATGGTCGAACTCGTGGCCGTCCTGCGACTGCATTCGGCCAAGGCGACGAGTCTGCTGACACGGCTGGTGATCGCTGCGGCCTTGATGATCGCGCTCGGCTATCCGGGCGAGGTGATCGCCGATCCGTCGCGTTGGTCCGAGCGGGTCATGTGGGGTGGGCTCTCGTCGATTCCGTTCTTCTACATTCTCTATGTGCTCTGGACGGAACTGACGAATTCCCTCGACAGCCAGCCGCCCGCGGCCCGTAAGCTCCTCGAGATCGCCCGGCTGGTGATTCTGGTCACCTGGGCGGTTTATCCGATCGCCTATGCACTTGGTGGCACGCCCGATGCCCTGGCGGCGAAGGCTGGAACAGCGAATGCCGCCAGTGGCGTCGTTGGTGCCAATGGTGTCGTTGGCCTGCAGATTGGATACGCGATCGCCGACATGACCGCCAAGGCGGGCTTCGGCGTGCTTATCTATCTCATTGCCAAGGCCAAGAGCACGAAGACAGCGTCAGCTGAGGCGTATTCCACCGTCTGAGCGGCGGACCCCTCTGCG
>CAYSPN010000690.1:0-2230 GCA_964432895.1 uncultured Candidatus Kuenenia sp. | reverse complement strand
CGGCAAGCGCTGGTGGCTCGGCGGCAACCGCGGCGGCCAGCAGGTCTTTGTCTTCGACGACACCTGGAAGCTGCACGCCTCCTATCCCGGCTGGGAGAGTCCATCGCATGCCGGAATTCGGACTGCACAACTGGTCGATCTCAATGATGACGGCACGCCAGAGATCGTCGTCGGCTATTACGGCACGGTGGGCGTGCAGGCCGCCAGCCTCGATGGCCACCGGCTGTGGCGGGAACGTTCGTTCGACACGGTGCTCGACGTCGTGCCGGATGCACCGCGACCGGAGGGCAGCCGCGGGCTCGTCTGCGTGAATGGCCATGGCAGGCTCGTGCCCGTGACCATGAAGGGAAAGGGCGCGGAGGCGCGGCCCGTGGAACGGGCTGGGCAAGGGGCTGGGCAAGGGGCTGGGGAGGGCCGACCGCAGCCAGATTGGACCGCAAGCCCCGCGGTTGCGTCGCTCTTTGCGGGACCAGTGGCCCCGGATGGCGCATGGGCCTTCCTTGGACTCGCCAGCCCGGGCATGGGCAAGAACATGGCGGTCGGGCTGGGACCGCTTGCGGAACAGTTCTGGGAACTCGATCTGCCCGATGGCGTGCACCGCGATGGCCCGATCGAGCCGGTGGCCTGGGCCGATCTGCTTGGCACGCCGCGGCGGCAGTGGCTCATCGCCGCCCCAGACGGCTCCGTGACGGTGGCCTGGGCGGACGGCCGCGTCGTCGACCGCTATCGCCACGGCGCACCGCTCGTGGGGATCGGCGGCTACCGCGACGGCAACGAAGGCTTCATCGTGATCGCCACGAGGGATTCGCTGGAAAGCTATCGCGTCGACGACGTGGCGCTTGACTGATGATCAGTCCCCTTCCTTGCGTGTGCACAACTTCTGAAACAGGGCGATATCAACCGTTTCGCTGATGAAATCGCAGTGACCATCGGCGAACACCACGTTGGCTCCACCCTGATGGCGGCTCGACAGGTCGCCGAAATGCTGTTCAGCCGGGTTGCCGTTGGGGGCATGATGGCCGTGGGCCACAGTGCGGCCGATCGGTTCGGCAAGGCCTTCCACCATCCCGATCCAGAGGCTTCCGCCGATTCTTGAATCACGTTCGCCGACCATGATCGTCTTGCTCAGGCCATCGGAGACGTGTCGGAAAGGCATTCGGCTGTTGGCAAAAAACATCCCGTTGCCTTCGTACGGCTCGCCGGGTTCGTCCACGGTACCGTCTTCGTCTTCGTCTTCATCCTCCCAGCCATTGCTGCCAAACATGCCGACGTAGTTCGTCCGGGAGTAGGTGACATTGCCTTCCGCCACGTCAGGATGCGCATGGTCATTGCCGACACCCACCCCCTCGCCGGGCTTGAACGTCGGCTTGCCGGCACCCGCGTCGGACGGGCAGAGGAATGACTGGATCACGGTTTCTTTCACGGTTGAAGACACCGCGGAGATCGAACCTGTGATCACAATGCTCTTGGATAAAGCGTTTTCCTCCACGTAGGGCAGAATCCGAGAGGCCCAGCCCCAGCCCACGCCCTCCTCCGCATGATGGGCGTCCGAATGGTCAGGATTGCACAGCCATCCCTCCGGCAGCGTCCTGCGGGCCTCGTGGTAATTCTGCAGGGCGAGGCCCGTCTGCTTGAGGTTGTTGGTGCACTGTGTCCGGCGGGCCGCCTCCCGAGCGGCCTGCACGGCCGGCAGCAGCAGACCCACGAGGGTGCCGATAATGGCGATCACGACCAGCAGTTCGACCAACGTAAATGCACGGCGGGAGAGTGTCATGTTCGTGACTCCGACAGAGGTTTTGGGACGGGGCTTGCCCCTATTTGCAACAGCTTTGCACATACTACCCTTGTGCAAGTCGGTGTCAAGCGGTCGGCATCATCTTCGTTTCAGATCATACGGCCCCACCCGTTTGCCTGTTCTCTCATCCGGGCAGACCTCTCCAGACGAAACATCTTTCGTGGATCGTGGAGTCTGTCGGACGCCGTCCTGGGGAGCCTGATTCGTGCGTATTGTTCGCCCACTGCTGTTCACTGTCGCCGTACTGGCCGCGGCCTCGTCGCCCCTGACCGCGACGGCCGCCCAACTTGCCGACACCCAGACGGGTGAGACGACCGTGGTGACCGAGTCGGCGGCCCCCGGCCAGCCGGGTGACTGCGGGTGCCGCGGCGGCCAGCCGCAGCAGTCATGGCAGCAGCCGCCATGGCATGGCAATGTTCGCGGGAACCAGTGCGG
>CAYSPN010000689.1:0-1724 GCA_964432895.1 uncultured Candidatus Kuenenia sp. | reverse complement strand
GTGAAGGCTGGCACCCCCGAGGGCTTGCAGGCAGCCCTCGCGATGGGCGAGGGAAAACTGGTGCCCGACCCGCTGATCGTGGGCATGGTCACCCGGCGTTTGGAGGCGAGGGACTGCCGTAACGGCTGTCTCCTCGATGGCTTTCCTCGTACGCTCCCCCAGGCCGAGACATTGGACGATCTGCTTGAGCGTCGTGCGATGAGCGTCGATGGCGTCATCGAGCTAGCCGTGCCTCGGGATGAGTTGATCCGGAGGATGTTGGCGAGGAAACGGGCTGACGACGATCCCGCGATCTTCGCGCGACGGATCACCAGTTTCGAAGAACAGACGGCCCCGCTGCTCGAATACTATGACCGTCAGGGCAAGCTTGCCTGCATCGACGGGCTGGGAACAGCCGATGAAATTTTTGAACGTGTGAAGGTGGCCGTCGCTCGATTTGAAAGGGACTGTAAAGGGCGTTGATCCGTCCTCGGCACGGTCTGCGAGCGCTCGCTGATGCGACACGAGGCGGTCGGGCGGTATAATCCAAATCCCGTACGAGGTCGCATCGAATGGGCGGCGCGCCTTACCAGCCGGTACCAGGAGCGTTGGGCATTGGTGCAGTGGCGTCGTCGAGGTGTTTTCCCGGTCTCCAGTTTGTGGGTATGTGAAGCGTGGTGAATCTTCGTTCGGCTCGTGAAATAGCCCTGATGCGGCGGGCTGGTCTTGTTGTCTGGGGGGCGCACCAGGTGGCGGCGGCGTTGGTCAAGCCAGGTGTGACAACTGGAGAGATTGACCAGGCGGTTGACCGCTTCTTCGCGGAGCACAATGCGATCGCACTGTTCAAGGGAGTTCCCGGGAAGGTGCCCTTCCCGGCGGCCTGCTGCATCTCCGTCAATGACGAGGTGGTGCATGGGATCCCGGGCCGCCGCGTTCTTCGATCGGGTGATGTCGTCAGTATCGACACAGGCTGCAGCGTAGGGGGGTGGTGCGGTGATTCCGCCGTCACCCATCCTGTGGGGGTGGTTTCTCCCGAGGTCCAGCGGTTGTTGGATTGCACATCGGGCGTCCTCGCTCTGGCGATCCAGCTAATGGCCACCCGCAATCGCTGGAGTGATGTTGCCGAGGAGATGGCAAAATTCGTGCGGGATCACGGCTTTTCGGTAGTCGAGAACTTTGTCGGCCACGGCATTGGCCGGAAGATGCACGAAGACCCGCAGGTCCCGAATTTCTGCTCGCCGGCATTTCGCAAGAACCATGATTTTGAGCTCGAACCCGGGCTCGTCATTGCCGTGGAACCGATGGTCAACATCGGCACCAAAAAGGTGCGGGTGTTGCCGGATCACTGGACCCAGTCCACGGTTGACGGGCTCGCCAGCGCCCATTTCGAGCACACTGTGGCGATCACCGATGGAGGCCCCCTCGTGCTCACCGCACCTCCTGCTGCCGGCGAGACGGTCGGTACGGCGGCCTAATGGGCGGGGCGGACAGGCAAAAAAGCACTTCAGTGGTGGTTTTTGGGCCGCTCGGCGTGCCCCCCTTGTGAACGCCTAGGGAAGGATCCTATAGTCTAGGACTTCCCCCAATACCCCATTTCTGTCGAAGGCGTGGTCGGCCGTCGCCACGGACTTGTTCATGAAGGTTCGCGCCAGCGTCCGCCGCATGTGTGATAAGTGCAAGATTGTCCGCCGCCGTGGCGTCGTGGTCGTCGTTTGCGCCGATCCACGTCACAAACAGCGGCAAGG
>CAYSPN010000688.1:0-6391 GCA_964432895.1 uncultured Candidatus Kuenenia sp. | reverse complement strand
CGAGCGGCCTCGATGTGCTGCGATCGGCCCGGCAGGCCGGGGTGCGGACGCCCGTGATCGTGCTCACTGCCCGCGGCACGGTCCCCGACAAGCTCGAGGGCTTCGAGGCTGGCGCCGACGACTACCTCGTGAAGCCCTTCGCGATCGATGAACTGCTGGCCCGGATCGAGGCGGTGCACCGCCGCACGGCCCACAAGCCTGCCATGGAGCTGGAGGCCGGTGACCTGCACCTGAGCCTCGCCACCAAGCGGCTCGCCATGGCTGGCCGTACGGTCGAACTCACCCCCACCGAATTCAGCATCCTGGAACTCATGATGCGGTACAAGGGTCAGGTCGTCACGCGAAAGATGCTCTGCGAGCACGTCTGGGGCTTCGACTGGGACGGCCCGACGAACGTGATCGAGGTGCACATCAACAGGCTGCGCGGAAAGCTCGACAAGGGCCGCGACGACTCCCTCATCCGCACGATCCGGGGTCGTGGCTATGCCCTCACGATTGCTTAGCACAATTCCGTGGGCGACGCTTCGCGTCAGGCTCACGATCTGGAACACACTCGTCGTGCTGCTGATCACGCTGATGGCACTGCTCGCCGTGAAGGTGGGTGCGAGAGCCGCCCTCTATCGCGAGGCCGATGCCGTGCTCCGCGGAGAGGTGAACGAGGTGGCGATCGCGCTCAAGGACCTCTATCCCAACACCGACGCCGTCGTAGACGAACTGCGTCGTAAGGCGACCGGCCACGAAGAACGTGGCTGGTTTACACAACTGCTCAACGACGAAGGCACGACGATCTGGAAAAGTGACAGCTGCCCGCCAGAGGTGGTCCGCTGGCCGGTGGCGCGGGAGAAAGTCGAAGCCCTCGTCCAGGTGGGAGGGTACCGGTTCGCCCGCCGACGGATCACCGATCCGTCGGACGAGCCATTTCATGTGCGGATCGGCATGGACACGGCGTTCCTCGACGATGATATCAATACGCTCACCAGGCTGCTTCTCCCGGTCGCCGCCGGGCTTTCCCTGCTGACGCCGCTGGTGGGCTACTGGCTGGCCGTCCGCGCCACCAAGCCGGTGGCCGAGATCCTGAGGACGGCCGAGCAACTCAAGCCAACGCGACTGGGCGACCGGCTGGAAGTGCATGGCACCCAGGACGAACTCGACCGGCTGTCGGTGACGATCAACCGTCTGCTCGACGAGGTGGCGGGGCACGTCGAGCCGCAGCAGCAGTTCGTCGCCGATGCCGCCCACGAGCTCCGCGGCCCGCTGGCCGCCATGCGGAGTTCGCTGGAAGTGGCGATCTCGCAGGATCGCACCGCGGATGCCTATCGGGAGACGTTGGCCGACGTGCTTGAGGAGGCACGCCACCTGTCGAAGCTCGCCAACGACCTGCTGCTTCTTGCCGAGACGGGCGACGACGCACGAGCGCGGCCGTGCGAAAGGGTCGATCTCGCGGCTATCGCCCGACAGACCGTCGCCATGTTCGGCGGAGTGGCGGAGGAACGGTCGGTCGGCCTCATGCTGCAGCCTCCGGCGGGGGCCGTGCAGGTGGAGGGCGACGCTTCTCAGCTTCGCCAGGTGCTCGGCAACCTGCTTGACAATGCGATCCGATTCACACCCGACGGTGGCCGGGTGACCGTATCGCTGCTCAATGACGAGGACCGCCATGAGACCGTCATGGCGGTCGCCGACAACGGCTGTGGGATCCAGTCGGACCATCTCGACCGAGTGTTCGACCGGTTCTACAAGACCGACGCTTCGCGTACCCGCTCTGAAGCCGCCCGCGGCGGCGGGTTGGGGCTGGCCATCTGCCGGTCGATCGTCGAGCGCCACGGCGGCACCATCGCGGTGACGAGCACGACTGGCCGGGGCACGACCTTCATGGTACGGCTCCCAATGGCCTGACGGTCATCGGCATCCTCCCAAAGCCCCCAGCCCTCGCCACCACCCCTCTCCACGGTGCAGGCGGCGTTCAAATCCGTCAGATACCCCGCAATCGTCAAGGTCGTGATGTGACTTTTCCGATCCAGAAGGTTGTAGAGACTCCGAGGATTCAGCAGCAGTGCGCGCCACCTGGAAGAGTGATCCTGAGCATCTGGAGCATGCCGCCAGGCGGAGACGACGATTCCGCGTCCATGCGCTGACACTGCTTGGGCTTTTGATTGGTGCAGCGGCCCCGGCCGCTGCAGCCCGGGCCGCCGACCCGTTCCTCGTGATCGCCGACGCCCAGGAACAGCCGCCCATCGATCTGCCCAGTGTTGCCGAACGGCTTGGCTCGTTCGATGAAGTCTCGCAGGCATTGTCGACCGAGCGACAGCGTATCGCCGAGCTCGTATCCCGGCTCGATGCGTTGGAAAAGAAAGCCGCTGGCGGCGTCGAGCCGCTTCCGCCTCCCAAGGATGACAAGGGAGCCGACGGCACACCTGACGACGCCACGCCAACGGACGGCAAGGCGAGAGCCGAGAAGAAGAAAGAGCAGAAAGAGCCCTACGAGGTCGGCACGGATAAGGCTCTCGAGTCGAAGTGGGGCCATGCCTTCGATGCGGAGTCAGCCAACAAGGACTTCCGCGTCAAGATCGGCGGCCGTACGCAGGTCGATGCCTCGGCGTTTTCTGCCGCGCCGGGCCCAAACCAACCGCCAAACGAGGGTGGCCTCGACCCGGGGCTGGCCGACACCGTCAATTTTCGCCGCGCCCGATTTCGTATCGAGGGGCGAATGTACGAGGTCTACGACTGGGCGGCTGAGTATGACTTCGTCAACCAGATCAATGTCAACAACGAGACCTATCCCACCGAACGCGATGCCGGCCCGCTGACCGCCATCACCGACCTCTGGCTGCAGGTTCGTGAGATTCCGATCCTCGGCACCGTCCGAGTGGGCAACCAGAAAGACCCCTACGGCTACGAACACCTCACGAGCAGCCGCTGGCTCAACTTCATGGAGCGTTCGTATGCCCAGGATGCCTTCGAGGGACCGTTCAACAACGGCTTCCTCCCCGGCATCCAGATAATGAACAGCAACGAGGAGGGGGATATCGGCTGGCAGGTGGGCGAATTCAAGAATACGACCAATCCCTTCGGCTTCTCCAACTCTTCGGGGGGCAGCATGACCGTCGGCCGGCTCATCTACCTCCCGGTGTTCGAGGACGAGGGTCGTAAACTCGTTCACCTCGCCATCTCGGGCCGCACGATGGAGCCGAGGCGGCAGTACACCTCGTTTGACAGAACGACCGGCCTGCCGATCGGCGACGAAATCACCGCCGTCCGCTTTCGCAGCCGCGGCGACATCCGCAACGGCCCGCCCGGCCCGCTCAACTCGATCTACGCCGATTCCGGCCTCCTGCAGGGCAACTGGCAGAACATGATCGGCCTGGAATTCGTCGGCAACAGCGGCCCCTTGTCGTTCCAGTCGGAATATTTCGGTTCATGGCTCTACAACGCCCGGACCACCAGTTTCGGAGGCTTGAACACCAACGGCTTCCAGCCTCCCCCGGGAACATCCGTGGGGACCGTCTACTACCAGGCGGGCTACGCCGAGGTGCTCTACTTCCTCACGGGTGAGAGCCGAACCTATTCCAAGATCGAATACCGGGTCGACCGACCGATCCCTCACAACAACTTCTACGCGCTCCGCGACCGCAGCGCCCGCCGTAATCAGTGGAACATCAGCGAAGGCGCCTGGCAGGTCGGGGCCCGCTACAACTACCTCTGCTTGAACGATAGCGGCGTGAACGGCGGTGTCTTAAACGGCATGACGCTCGGCCTCAACTGGCTGCTCAACCCCAACGCCCGCGTCTACTTCAACTACGACCTGACCTACCGCGACTTCGTGAGCACGCCCTGGACCAAAACCAACGGAGTCGTCACTCCCGGCCCGAGCTACAACGGCAGCGGTTTCATCAATGGCTTCGGCACACGACTCGCCTTTGACTTTTAGCCATTCTCCACGCGGCAATCGGATAGCGGAGTCTTTCCATGCGATACCTATGCCTGACCCTTCTCGCGATCTGCAGTCTCGCCGCGTGCCGTGCCGCCCCCCAGGCAGCCGACTGTGCCTGCGGCCGGCAGACGTGCACGAACTGCACCGACGACACCGCGTGCCAGCCGTGCGAACCCGCATGCAAGTCGTCGTGGGAGGAGAAGAAGACCAAAAAGACGAAGTACACGATGACATGCGAGCCTGCCTGCGCCCGAGCGGCAGAGCGATTCTGCACCGAACCGGCCGAATGCCGCTGCAGCCCTCCCCCCGGCGCGGTCTATGTCAAGAAAAGACTCTACAAGACCGATGGTGAGGAACAGGTCGCGAAAGTGCCGAAGTACGAAGTGAAGATGGTGCCGGCCGAACCCTGCGACTGCGCCCGCTGCCGCGGCGTATGCTGGTGGAATCCGCTCTCCGTCCTGCATTACCTGCTCGATCATTGAACACAGACCACTGAACCTTCCAAATGCCCTGGGGTGGGGTAATCTCCGTCAACTCCATGATCTGACGGCCTGCCGCCGTGGCCTGGGGGGGCACCGGGCGGCAGGCCGTCTTTTTTGTTCACGATGCAGCACTCGCCGTCACCATCGTCGCGGACTGCATGCGCGGCAGGGATCGTATTCGCCATGCCCGTTGAGGCCGATGCCTTCGCAGGGCTGGCAACAGAGACCGTTGAACTCACGGCGGCCGGACTCACACTTCATGAGGGCGTCGTCGCCGGCCGGCGGGTTGCGTGGTGCGTGGCCGGTGCGGGCGGCGCGGCAGCCGGCCGGGCGACCCGACTGTTGATCGACGGCCATCGGCCACGGCTGATTCTGTCGCCCGGCTTCGCCGGTGGTCTCGATCCCGCGATCTCCCGCGGCGCAGTCGCCTACCCACGGCGATCCATCAGCCTCGCAGGAGGTCCGCCCATCGACTTGGCGGCGGCAGGGCAGGGGAACGCGACAGCAAGCGACGATGGCGAGATCGGCCATGCCGGCCTCACGATCGTGAGCGTCGACGCGGTCGTGACGACGGCCGCCGCGAAGCGGGACCTCGCCGCGGCGACCGCCGCGAGCCTCGTCGACATGGAGACCTACGCGGTGGCGACGGCCGCGATGCACGCAGGTCTGCACTGCGTTTCAATCCGTGTGGTCTCCGACGGTGCGTCACAGGATCTGCCCAAGGAGATCGCCTCGCTCGTCCAGCCACAGTCGGGCATGCGACGGCTGGGGGCAGCTCTCGGCGCCATCGGCCGCCGGCCGCGGGCCGCACTCGACATGTGGCACCTCTGGGAACACGCCGTCGTCGATGGCCGCACACTCGCCGGGGCGATCAGCCGATGTCTGGAGGGACTCAGCGACTCCCCGTCAGCAGCCTCACGACCGGGTTCTTCGCCAGATCTGCCGTGAGCGGACCGACGGGCCTGCCGATTCGGCGTCCGGCCGCGCCCGCCGCGAGCCGTCCGCTCCGCACGGCGCCCTCCATCGTGGACGGCCAACCGGTGGCGGTCCAATCCCCGGCCAGAAAGAGATTCGGCACGGAGGTGACCGCGGCCGGCCGAAATGCATCGACGCCCGGCCGCACCGAGAGCACGGCGGTTGGATCGGTGACGACGCGAGCATCGACGAGCACCGCATCGCGGGCCGCAGGAAACGTTTCTCGCAGTTCCGCGACCACGGCGGCCACAAGCGCCTCGCGGTCTCCGCCGAGCAGCCCGCGGGAGGCGCTGATGACCACCTGGCAGTAGCCAGGCTGGCGTCCCTCGGCCGCATCGGGGCGAAACACCCACTGCGACACGCGGCCCACGAGCACTGCATGCGGCAGGTCGATGCAGTCGCGGTCGAACCAAAGATGCACGGCGGTAATCGGCGAACCGGCGAACTTTTCATCCGCCGCCGGCACCAGATCGGGCACGACCCGCGCCGCCTGCCGCCACGGGATCGCAATGATCGCGGCGTCACAGGGCGTGCGGGCACCGCCATGAAGCACGGCGGTGGCCCGACCGGCCGCGTCGCGTTCGATCGCGGTTACGCCTCGCCCCGTCTCCACCACGACGCCGCGGCCCTCCAGCCATCCCACGAGGCGATCGCCGAACAGGCTGCCGAGCGGCTCCGTGGGCACGAACATATCGGCGGCGTCGCGATGGGCAAGAAAGGCATCGACCGCCACCTTCCGCGCCGCGGCGGTGCTCACGAGATCGATCGATTCGCCAAGCGCGCTCTCGAGGACCGGCTGCCAGAAGAGCCGGATCACCCGCTCGGGCTGGCCCGCCGCCTTGAGCCAGTCAAGCGCCGTGCTGCCTGCCGAGCCTGTCTTGCCGCCGGCCCCCTCGCGATACCGCGCCAGTTTCAGCATGCCCAGTCCGAGCGAGAGCTTCTCGCGAAACGAAAAGTGCCGCATGCTCAGAAGAAGCGGCGCGAGGTGCAGCGGCGCCGGGAGGAT
>CAYSPN010000687.1:0-1852 GCA_964432895.1 uncultured Candidatus Kuenenia sp. | reverse complement strand
TCCTCTATTCAATCGGTTGACCGGGCGGTTATCCAGCCCCTACCCTTCCCGGTGGAGCCCGTCCACTTGAGGAGCCTTTTTCCATGGTCACGGTCAACATGCCTTGCGCGATGGTGTTGCGTCGTTCTGCCCGCTGTGTTGAGGGTGGATGGTGCGGTGCGATGGGAACCCTTCTGATGCTGGCGGCTCCGCTCATGCCGGCGACCGCCACGGCCGCCGACTGGCCGACGTTTCGCGGGCCCGACCGGACCGGCGTCGCCCCCGACACCGATCTCCTGGAGACCTGGCCCGCCACGGGTCCCCGGCTCGTCTGGGAGGCCGCCGGCGCGGGCCGGAGCTATGCCAGCCTGGCGATCGCCGGCAATCGGATCTACACGCTCGGCGATGGTCTTTCCACCGCCGACGACAAGGACGAATATCTCTCCTGTTTCGACCGCGAGACCGGCAAGCAGCTGTGGAAAACAAAGACGGGCCAGCCGTGGAACGAGGGTGCCGAGTCGTGGCAGGGTTCGCGGAGCACGCCCACGGTCGATGGCGATATGGTCTATGTGATCACGCCCCACGGCCAGCTCGTGGCCTGTGCGACGGCCGACGGCAAGGAGCGGTTCCGTGTCGATCTCAAGGCCCAATTTGGCGGCAAAAAGGATGATTCGTGGGGCTATAGCGAGTCGCCACTTGTCGATGACAACCGGCTCGTCTGCACACCCGGCGGCGAGCAGGCCACGCTCGTGGCGCTCGACAAGAAGACAGGCAAGCTGATCTGGTCATGCCCGATGAAGGGCGACCGCGGCGCCGGCCATTCCTCGATTGTCATCAGCCAGCCACGATCCAGCCAGACTGGGGGCCGGAAGGTTTACATCCAGACGACTGGGGCCGGCACCTTCGCCGTGGACGCCCAGACGGGCAAATTCCAGTGGGCCTACCCGATCGATAAAACGACCGCCGTGATCCCCACACCCATCGTTCGCGGCGATCTGGTCTTCTTTTCCGCCGGTTACAAGCGGGGCGGCGCCCTCCTGCGGCAGGTGCCGGGGCCCGATGGCGGCGTCACGATGAAAGAGATCTATGGACTCAAAAAAGAGCTCGCCAACAAACATGGTGGGATCGTGCTCGTGGGCGACCATCTCTACGGCGACTCCGACGATGCGGGCATCCCGTTCTGCGCCGAACTCATGACCGGCAACGTGGTCTGGAAGAAGCGTGGCAGCGGCAAGGGATCGGCCACGGTGGTGGCGGCCGACGGCCATCTCTATGTGCGGTTTGCCGATGGCACGCTGGCCCTGGCGAAGGCCGATCCGGCCGACTACGTGGAGCTGGCGACGTTCAAGATCCCCGGCAGCGAGGCCCGGCCAAGCTGGTCACATTCGGTGATCCTCGACGGCCGGCTCTACCTCCGCGAGCAGGACAAGATCCTCTGCTACGACCTGCGGAAGTAGGTTTGAACGAGGACGAACGCGGTTTCGCTCGCTCGCGCGTCGGGCTTGCATGGGAGAGGGGCTCCTCATCCAAGCCCGCCCTCCTCATCCAAGCCCGCCCTCCTCATCCAAGCCCGCAGCGCAAGCAAGGGAATCCGGTCGGCTTCGCCCCACGGGCGGCACGACGCGGATTCCCTCGCTCGCTCACGAATCAATCGTGACAGTCTGCCACGGCCTTGTAGATGGCACCACCCAAGATGCCGCCCACGATCGGCGCCACCCAGAAGAGCCAGAGCTGCTGCAGGGCCCAGCCACCCGCGAAGATGGCCGTCGCGGTGCTGCGGGCGGGATTCACCGAGGTGTTGGTCACCGGGATGCTGATCAGGTGGATGAGCGTCAGGCACAGGCCGATGGCGATCGGCGCGATTACGCTGCCT
>CAYSPN010000686.1:0-3205 GCA_964432895.1 uncultured Candidatus Kuenenia sp. | reverse complement strand
CGTCACGCTCGACATCGTGATGCCGGAACTCGACGGCGTGGAGACGCTCCGCGAGTTGCGGGCCGCCGACCCGAACGCCCGCGTGGTGATGGTCAGCGCCGTGGACCAGCGGGCAAAGCTTCGGGAATGCTTCGCTCTGGGAGCCCTCGACTTCGTGGTCAAGCCGTTCGACAAGGAACGGCTGCTGTCGATGTTTGGAAAGTATGCTGCGGTTGTGCGGGAAACAGCCGCCGCAGGACCGCTTCCCGCAGCCACGCCGACCGCCCAGCCCGGCAACGGGTGACGGCACAGGTGGGGGGTGTTGGCGATCAGGATCGCCAGATGCCGCCATGACGACTATTCTGAGCCGACATGAAAGCACCACTAACGATCGTGATCGCCGAGGACAGCCGCCTCCAGGGGCGAATCCTAAAGAGTGCCCTGGAAACGGCCGGCTACTCGGTTCACTGGGGGGCGAACGGCAGCGAGGCTCTGGCCCTGATCCGCGACCATCGGCCTGTGCTCGTGGTCTCCGACGTCGAGATGCCCGAAATCGACGGGCACGAACTCTGCCGCATTCTCAAGGCCGATGCTGACCTGCGGCACATCCCCGTGCTCATGCTCACGTCGCTCGCGGCCACGACTGACATTCTGAAGGGGCTGCGTGAAGGGGCTGCCGCCTACGTCACCAAGCCCTACGATCCGCCTCACGTGCTCGAGCGGATCGATCACCTGCTCCGTCACCTGTCCGCCCCGGATACGCCCGGTGAACCGCTGCCGCTGGAATACGCCGGCGAGACGATGCAACTCGACGTCAGCCGGCGGCAACTCCTGAACCTGCTCCTCTCCACCTACGAAAATATCCTCCGTCAAAACACCAAGCTTGAGGAGATGCACTCCCAACTCACTGTCGCCAGCCAGCAGCTTGGGGAGAGCCTGCAGAAGACTCAGGACCTGCTCTACCGCGTGTTTCCCCGACAGATCGCCGATGAACTCGCCAGCGCTGGGCAGAGCCAGCCGCGGCACTTCGACGCGGTCACGGTGCTGTTCACCGACTTCGTCGGCTTCACAAGGGTGGCCGAGACCATGGAGCCTCAACAGCTGATCAACGGCCTGGAAGAATACTTCCGGCGGTTCGACGCGCTGACGGCCAGATGCCAGATGGAAAAGCTGAAGACGATCGGTGACGCTTATGTGGCGGCCGGCGGCGTCCCCACCGCGAACGCCACCCACCCCCTCGATGCCGCGTTGCTCGCGATGGGGATTCGCGAGTGTGTGGCGGCAGCGGCACGGGAGTGGCAGGGAACCAGCATGCCTTCCTTTGCGATCAGGATTGGCCTGCACACGGGGCCGCTCGTGGCCGGCGTGGTCGGCGAACAACGGTTCACCTACGACCTCTGGGGCGACACCGTAAACACGGCCAGCCGCATGGAGAGCGGCGGCGAGGCAGGACGGATCAATATTTCTGCCGCCACCCACCAACTGGTGGAGCCGTTCTTCGAGTGCACGCCGCGGGGAAGCATCGCCGTGAAGAATCGCACAGCGGTCGAGATGTATTTTCTGGAACGCCTGCGTCCAGAGTTCAGCGCCGATCCGACCGGCCTGACGCCCAACGAGCGATTTCACGAGGCCCGTGAACGGCTTCGAAACGGATAGTCCAGGGCCTCCGTTCCCGTCGGCCTCAGTTCACGGTTCGGGCGATACCATCACCAGCGACGACCAGCCCGTGGCGTACGTCTCGAACCCCGGCGAGATGGCGAACCCGGCGCAATACTCGCGGCCGCAGGAGTGATGCACGCCGTAACCCTTTTGACCCTGGCGGAGGCCATGGAAAAGGGAGTTGTCGAACGTGTCGCGGAGCGATCCCGCCGGGAAATCGGCCAAAACAATGCCTTCAGCATCGACAAAACAGGCGATGGCCCGTTGCTTCTCGTGGGGCGTTAGCGGCATGCGGTCGAGGATGGTCTGGCCGAGGGAATCCCAGTTGAACACGATCCCGAGAACACCGAGCAGTCCACCTTGCAATTCGCCCCCGGCCCGCACGCCGCAGGAATAGACGAGCGACCGCTGGTGATTGACCAGCGGCGAGGGATGCACGGACTGGAAACCGAACTCGTCGCCACTCCGCGTTTTCATGGCCGCCTGAAACCATGGGGCCTGATCCTGCATCATGCCGGTGACCGCATGCTGCGCGGGCCGACCGTTGGCCACGACCTTGCCCGTGAGATCACAGAGCACCAGATCAAAGTACACCGTGTAGGCGTTGAGGATCACTCCCAGCCGCTGACTGGCGAAGCGGCGGTTTTCCTCGGTCGGTGACGCGAGCGCCGCGACGACGCTGCCATCGGTGGCCCACCACCGGACGTCGCACGAACGCTCATACAGGTTGCGGTCGACGAGATCGATGTTCGTCAGCGCCAGATCGGAAAGCCGATCGCCTCGCATCTTCGTCTGCAGCACCTCGGTCACCTGCTGCATCTCGCGGATCAGGCCCCGCGATCCGCGGGCCAGTTCCTTGGCGGAGTCGCCGGTTTTTTCCGAGAGTTGCGACATCGCCTTGGCGACCACGCCGAACGCCACGCCCGCGTCGCCCGCCCGCGCCGATTCAATTTCCGCGTTCAGCGCGAGAATGCGGGCCTCGCGATTGAGGCCGGCGATGTGCTCGACGGTGTCGGTGAGGAGGGTCGAGAGTTGCTGCGTGAGTTGCGCAATGTGCTCCGGGGTGGCCAGGTCGCTCGAATAGGTGCTGCCAGACGACGCCCCGGCGGCCGGCGTGGGAACGTCCTCATCAGGAACCGTGGAACCGCTGCTCGTCATCGCACGCTGCCTGATGAAGATTTCCGGATGCAGATTTCCGGGGAATCCCGGAGGACAACCGGATGCCGCCGGGCGGCCCGTTCGTGCGGGTAAACCGACGGTCGGACAAGAAAACAGCGAGGGTGACGGGACTCGAACCCGCGGCCTCCAACGTGACAGGCTGGCGCTCTAACCAACTGAGCTACACCCCCGTGCGCAACTGATGGACATGCCACCGGTCACTACGGGCCTTCGCCGTGAGATGACAGTGTATCGGTTTTCCCGCTCCTTCAAAAGAGGCTGTTTTGCGTCAGAAAATACCGCGGGTGGGGTCGAAGCCCTTGCGGTTTGCCATTTCGAAATCCTGCTTCGCCTGCTCCTCGAGCCCCACCGCGCGACAGGCCATGGCCCGATGGTGGAGCATCACGGC
>CAYSPN010000685.1:0-7382 GCA_964432895.1 uncultured Candidatus Kuenenia sp. | reverse complement strand
TGATGGTGCCGATCGCCATGGACGACGGCGTGCGATTCGCCATTCGCGAAGGCGGCAAGACGGTCGGCTCGGGCGTTGTCACGAAGATCCTTGACTAATTGAGTCCGGGGTCCCAGCCCCGGAGGAGTTTTGAGTCCGGGGCCCCAGCCCCGGAGGAGCGATTTCGGTTGCCGGGCTCCGACGCCGTCGGAGCCCGGCAACAGTACAGGGGCGTAGCTCAACTGGCAGAGCGCTGGTCTCCAAAACCAGAGGTTGCGAGTTCGATCCCCGCCGCCCCTGCAGACGAAGAGCGGTTGGGCGCGATGGACCGCACCCGGATCGGAACATCACCACGGACGTCAGGAACAATGGCAGGCATTCAACACAATCAGACCGCTGGCGGCACGCTCTGGAGGGATCTCCTGAGCTTTGGCGTCTATAAGCGGAATCAGGGCAAAGTGACTCGGCAGGTCACGTTTGCGGTGCTTGCCATTACGCTCGCCGCTGGTGTCTGGCGGCTCGCCCAGTTGCTGCCTGCTTGGTTTGCTGGCGTGGGTGACACGGCACTGGCCGCGGGTGCCGCCAGCTACTCGTCCGACCTGGGAGTGCTTCGCTTTCTTGTTCCAGGCCTGCTGCTTGCCGCCGGCTTGTGGTTTGCGTTCCGCCTTGTCAATTATCCGCCCTTTGCCGACTTCCTCATCGCCGTGGAAACGGAGATGACCAAGGTATCGTGGCCCTCGGTCGACGAAGTCATCCGGAGTTCGGCCGTCGTCATCTTCCTGATCTTTGCGCTCGCGGCGATCCTCGCCGCCTACGATCTCTTCTGGTGGTTCGTCCTCCGAGCCATCCAAGGCCCGCGTTGAATCCCGAAGGCAGTCCGAAGCCCATGAACGTCTCGAACCACCAGCACGACACAGGTACGCCCCGCGACGAATCGGCCGCCAATGCGGCCGACCCGGATCGTGCTGCCGATGGGCATGCCGCCGCCGCGGGCGGCCCCGTTGACCATGCGACAGCCGCCGATGACGACGATGATGACGGCACGCCTGCCGAACTGGCTGATCCATTCTCAGGCAGCGAGGACGCCAAGCCTGTTTCCAGTTCGGGCGATGAGGCCGATGACGCGGTCGTCGGTGACCGCCAGTGGTACATCCTGAAGGTGCAGAGCAATCGCGAGGATTCGATCCGTGAGACGCTCCTGCGCCGGATTCAGATGCAGGGCGTCGACAAGTATTTTGGTGACGTTGTGGTGCCCAAAGAACAGGTCACCGAGTTCAAGGGCGGTAAGAAGCGGGTGGTCTGGCGGAAGCTCTATCCGGGATACATTCTGGTGAACATGCTGCTCAACGATGAGACCTGGTATCTCGTCCGAGAAACCGGCGGCATCGGTGACTTCACCGGTTCGGCAGGGCGACCGAGCCCAATGCTGCCGCAGGACGTGGCCAAGCTTCTGAACAAGGCCGAGGTCAAGGCCGACGAGGCGCCGCGGCTCAAGATCGCCTTTAAGAAGGGCGATCGCGTGAAGATCAACGAGGGCACCTTCGAAAATTTCGAAGGCGAGGTCGAGCAGATCGACGAGGCGAACGGGCGAGTCACGGTGATGCTCAGCATCTTCGGCCGCTCCACGCCGGTGGATATCGAATACTGGCAAATCGAGTCGGTGTAGGGATCGGTAGCAACGAAAGGGCAGGAAGATGGCGAAGCAGATGGTTGGTCAGGCGAAGTTTCAGGTGCCCGGTGGGCAGGCCACACCGGCGCCGCCGGTCGGCACGTCACTCGGCCGTTTCGGCATCAACCTTGGCCAGTTCGTCTCGCAGTTCAACGACCGTACCCGCGAGGCGGCCGGCATGCCCATTCCGGTGGTTGTTACGGTCTACAACGACCGGTCGTTTGAATTCATCACGAAGAGCCCGCCCGCAGCGGCGCTGCTGAAAAAGGCAGCGGGGCTTGCCAAGGGCTCTGGCGTGCCCAATAAGGACAAGGTTGGAAAGGTCACCAAGGCCCAGCTCGACGAGATTGTCCGGCTGAAAACCCCCGATCTCAACGCCCGCGACGGCGAATACGCTCGGCGGATGATCGAGGGCACCGCTCGCAGCATGGGCATCACCGTCGAGGGTTGAGCAGTCCTCCGTCCGAAGTATCGTTGACCGACGTTCCGAACCACACGTTTTCCAGACCCGTTTCCCCAGAGCACCTTCCAGGATTTCCGCCGTGTCCCTCACCAAGCGCATGCGGGCGATGCTCGCCCTGAAGCCGAAAACCGACGACCCAATCCCGCTGGCTGACGCCGTGGGCGTTCTCAAGAGTTTTCCGCCGACCAAGTTCGACCAGACTGTCGAGATCCACATGCGTCTCGGCATCGATCCCAAACAGGCCGATCAAATCATCCGCGGCTCGCTCGTGCTGCCGCACGGCATTGGCAAGGCCAAGAGGGTGGTCGTGTTCGCCAAGGGCAACCTCGCCGAGGATGCCAAGGCCGCCGGCGCCGAGGCAGTGGGCGGTGACGAACTTGCCAAGAAGATCAAGGAAGGCTGGACCGATTTCGACGTCTGCATCGCGGCTCCCGACATGATGGGGCTCGTTGGCCCGTTGGGAAAGGTGCTTGGCCCCCGAGGCCTCATGCCCAGCCCGCGCGCCGGCACCGTAACGGCTGACATCGGCAAGACCGTGAGCGAGTACAAAGCCGGCAAGGTGGAGTTTCGCAACGACCCGACTGGCATTGTGCATGCCGTTGTGGGCAAGGCCAGCTTCGATGCCTCGCAGCTCGTCGCGAACATCCGTGCTTTTATTGACCACATTCAGGCCATGCAGCCTTCAAGCGTGCGAGGGCAGTTCGTGCGCAGTGTCTCCATCTCTGCCACGATGACGCCCGGCGTCATGGTGGCCGCGTGACAACTGCCGCCCGCCACGGGCGGAACCAACACGTCACCTGGATTTGAACAGCCCCCGGTAACCCCTCTGTAAGAGCGATTTCGACATGAGCAAACTCGTCAAAGACATGCTGGTAGACGACCTGAAAAAGCGGCTCAACAACGTGGGCGACGTGGTCGTCGTCAGCCTCGGCAGGCTCGACGCCCAAAAAACGTCGCAGCTGCGCAACACGCTTCGCAAGAAGAAGATCCAGCTGCAGCTCATCAAAAACAGTCTGGCTCGCAGGGCCACCCTCGACACCCCGCTCGCCCCGGCGTTTACCAAGACCGAGGGAATGCTCGCGATCGCCTGGGGCGGCGAGGATGTCGTCGATCTCGCCAAAGAGCTCGACCGACTCACCTCGATCAAGGACTTCGAAGGCCTCGAGTGCCGCGGCGGTGCCCTGGATGGCGCCCGGCTCGACGCTGGCGATATCAAGCGAGTCGCGAAGTGGCCGACCCGTTCGGAGCAACTCTCTATCCTCTCAGGCCAGATTTCCGGTCTGGCATCCACGCTTTCCGGCCAAATCCTGTCCGTTGGTGGCGCGATCGCCGGGCAGATTTCGACCCGTGTAGAAGACCTGGAGAAGGCTTCGGGTGGGGAGACGCCGGCCGCCTGAGTGGTCTTGACCGCAAAATTTGCGGTGGTCTTCACTCCGGCAAAGTTCATGGTATGACATTGGGTCCCCCTCGGGCGTTTGGGGGACGGCACCAATCCGCATCTAATCAGTTCACATTCCACCTGACCGGTCGTGCCAAACGGCCGTCAATTTTTCGTAGGGCTGTTTTTCCGACAGAAAGGGATCTCGAGCGATGGCAACGGCTGAAGCAACGCGTGAATTCACGAACGAAACCAAGGATCTCGGCGACAAGATCGTCAGCTTGTCCCTGAAGGCCGCGAAGGAACTCTCGGATTATCTCGACGAGGTTCACGGCATCAAGCCGGCAGCCGGCGGCGCGGTCGTCATGGCCGCTCCTGGTGGCGGCGGTGGCGGCGGTGCGGCCGAAGCGGCAGCAGAAAAAACCGAGTTTGACGTCGTTCTGGATGCCTTTGGTGACAACAAGATCGGTGTCATCAAGGTTGTCCGTGCTGCGACCGGCCTGGGCCTGAAGGAGGCCAAGGACATGGTCGAGGGTGCCCCAGCGAAGGTCAAGGAAGGCATTTCCAAGGCCGATGCCGAGAAGCTGAAGAAGGAACTCGAGGAATCGGGCGCCAAGGTTTCGATCAAGTAGAAACCGCAAAAACAAGCCGTTGGCAGGCGGAGGCTTGGTCTTCCGCCTGCCAATTGGTATAGTATTTGCTCCTCTGTTGCCGCGCCCTTTCTTGTCTCCGCCATTCTGCCCTTCTCTGTCCTGTCGGTGCCGCTGCGTTCGATGGCCCTCGCTCGATAGCCGCGCTCCTCGATAGCCACGCCCAGGGATCTCCGTTCGTCCCGAAGCAGGCTGTTCGATCGGTGCGGGTTTCTGCCGAGGCAGCGGCTCCTGCAGTTTACACACAGTCTCAGAAGCCCCGTTCAGGAGCCTTTCCTCTATGGCAACTCGCGCCGTCCGCCGCCTCCAGCCCACCGAGGTCCGTCACTTCGGCAGCCGCCGCGTCAGCCACTCCATTCCCGATCTCACTGAGATCCAGACTCGCTTCTACGACGCGTTTCTGCAGTACGACGTGCCGTCGAACAAGCGTAAGGACCACGGCATCGAGGGCGTGCTCCGGGAAATTTTCCCGATCGAAAGCTATGACAAGACCGTCAAGATCGAATACCTGCGATACGAACTTGGCAAGCCGCGCTACGATCCAGACGAATGCCGCCAACTGCGGCTGACCTACGGCAGGCCGCTGCGGGTTTCGCTTCGTCTCACTCGCGAGCAGCCGATTGAGGAAGAGGTCTACCTCGGCGACATTCCGATCATGCTCGGTGGTGGCGAGTTCATCATCAACGGTGCCGAGCGGGTCGTGGTCAGCCAGTTGCACCGCTCGCCGGGCATCGACTTCGTCGCCGATACCGAGTCGAGCGATCGCAAGACCTACAACTGCCGCATCATTCCCGAGCGTGGCAGCTGGATCGAGCTGAACGTCTCCAAGAAGGACACCCTTCAGGTACGCATCGACCAGAGCGGCAAGTTTTCTGCGCTCACGCTCCTGCGTGCCATGGATCCGAAATTCAGCCGCGATTCGGAAATTCTCAAACTCTTCTACAAGACGTCGGTGGAGAAGGTTGCGGGTGGTCGCAGCGTGCCGAAACTCGAGGGCCGCATCGCCGTCGACGACATCGTCTATCCGAAGGGGAGCGAGCGGGCTGGCGAGATCATCGTCGATGCCGGTGCCAAGATCTCGCACGACATGGCCGAGCTGATCTGCACTTCCGGCCTGAAGGCGGTGGAGGTGATGCAGGAGCAGAAGGTGCCGCTCCTGATGAACAGTCTCAAGGAAGACTCTGACGAATCGAAGAAGCGGACCGGAGTCGCTCCGAGCCACGAAGACGCGCTCGTCCGAATTTATCAACGGCTCCGGCCCGGCAATCCGCCGGCCCTCGACAAGGCGCGGACGCTGTTCGACGAAAAGTTCAAGGACACCAATCGGTATCGCCTCGGCCGCGTCGGTCGTTTCCGCATCAATCGCAAGCTCGGCCTCTCGGTGCCCGAGACGGAGATGACCCTGCGGCCGGATGACCTGATCGCCGCAATCAATTACATGCTTCAGCTCAGCGAGGGGGAGGGCGAAGTCGAAGTGGACGACATCGACCACCTCGGCAACCGCCGCCTCCGCACGATCGATGAACTGGCCAGCGACGAACTCCGCAAGGGCTTCCTCAAACTCCGCCGCACGGTGCAGGAGCGGATGAGCCTGAAGGACGTGGCAGAAATGTCGCCGCGGACACTCATCAATCCCAAGAGCATCTCCGCTGCGATCGAATACTTCTTCGGACGGGGCGAACTGTCACAGGTGGTCGACCAGACCAACCCGCTTTCGATGCTCACGCATGAACGACGCCTCTCCGCGCTCGGCCCGGGCGGCCTGAACCGGAAGCGTGCCGGCTTCGAAGTCCGCGACGTTCACATTTCGCATTACGGCCGCATCTGCCCGATCGAAACGCCGGAAGGCACGAACATCGGCCTGATCTCGAGCCTGGCGATCTATTCTGGGGTCGATTCGTATGGCTTCCTTGTCACTCCGTACCGCAAGGTCTCGAAGTGCAAACTCACCGATGACGTGGTCTGGCTCCGTGCTGACGAGGAGCACGACGCACATCTTGCCCCGGCCGACGCGACAGTGGTCGACGGCAAACTGGAGGGCGACACGATCATCGCTCGCTATCGCGGCGACTTCGTCCTCGTGCCCGCTGACGCGATCGAATACATCGACGTCGCGCCAAGCCAGATGGTAGGCGTGTCCGCCGGTCTCATTCCGTTCCTCGAGCACGACGACGCCAACCGCGCGTTGATGGGCTCCAACATGCAACGGCAGGCAGTGCCGCTGCTGGTGACCGAACCGCCGATCGTGGGCACCGGGATGGAGCGTGACGTAGCAGTCAATTCGGGCCTGATCGTGCGGGCTGCCAAGAAGGGCACCGTCACATATGTCGATGCCGAATCGATCGAAGTGACTCCGCCGTCCGGATCCGTCGACGCCTACAAACTCCGGAAGTACGTCGGGCTCAATGAGCGGACGTGCCAGAATCAAAAGCCCATCGTGCAACTCGGCCAAAAGGTCGACAAGGGCGATGTGCTGGCTGACGGTGCCGCCACCTACAAGGGTGAATTGGCGCTCGGCCGCAACGTGCTGGTCGGATTCATGGCGTGGGATGGTTTCAATTTCGAGGACGCCATCATCATCAGCGAGGAGTTGGTGGAGGACGACGTCTACACCTCGATCCACATCGAGGAATACGACATCGAGATTCGCGACACGAAGCTCGGGCGCGAGGAATTCACCCGCGATATTCCCAACGTTGGGGAGCGTGCCCTGCACAATCTCGACGAAAGCGGCATCGTCCGGATTGGAACCTATGTTCGGCCAGGTGACATCCTCGTCGGCAAGGTCTCGCCGAAGAGCAAGACCGAGTTGACACCGGAGGAGAAACTTCTCCACGCCATCTTCGGCCGTGCTGGCGAGGACGTGAAGAACGATTCCTTGGAGGTACCGTCCGGCGTCGAGGGCATCGTGATCGCGGCGGAGAAATTCTCCAGGCGGATGAGTCTCTCCGAAGAAGAACGCCGCGAGTTTGAGAAGCAGCTCAAAGAGGCGGAGAACATCGGCAACGCAGAGATCGCCGAGGTGTTTGCCGCGATGGTCGCGGAACTCGAGAAGGTGCTGCAGAAGCCTCTCACCGCGGCGGACGGCAGCCCGTTGGTTCGGAACCAGGATCACAAGGTGGTGGCCGAGCGGGCGGCGGCCTTCAAGCTCGACGACCTCGACGTCCGCTCGCCTCAACGGAAGGCCGACGTCGAGAAGCTCTACAAGACGATGTGGCCGGCCGTGGACGCGGCCGTGGATGC
>CAYSPN010000684.1:0-1794 GCA_964432895.1 uncultured Candidatus Kuenenia sp. | reverse complement strand
AGGACCGCCCCCAGCCGTTCGCTGTTGGGTGCGGTCGCCCGATCGCTGGAGCACGGCCAGCCAGCCGCAGACCAGCACTAGCAGCGTAGCAGCTGCCATCGATGTACCTAGGAGGATGCTGCTACGCGCCAGTCGCGAGGTCCGATGATCCGCGTCGCCTCTTCCATCGGGCTCGCCAGGATGCAGAAGGGCCGATTCGTCTCGGATATTCGAGTCTGGCACATGCGTAGCGGCCCCGGCGTAGTCCCAGTGCAACGCGGCATGGAGTTCCATCCACTTTCGATATCGGCCGCGGGCCTCCGCACTCTCGGCCAACATGCCGGCAAGCCGCGTTTCATCGGCCACCGTCAGTGTTTTGTCGAGCAGCCCGTTGAAAAGGTCCTCGAGCACGTCCTGTGGGTGAGTCATCCTGCTCATGTGGCGGCATCCGGAGTGAGCGAGCGTTCGATACAGTCCAGCAGTGTCCGCCGAACCCGGCGGAGCATCTCCGACACGGCCTTGGGCTGCTTCCCCATTACGGCGGCCATGGCGTTGACCGAGGCACCGGGCTCGTAGCGGGCGGCCACCAGTCGCCGGTGCTTCTCGGGCAGTTTCTGGAGACAGGAGGCGAGGGCCTGTCGCCGGCCGTCGGCTGCCGCCGCATCGGCGACGGCTTCGTCGGCAATGCGGTCGAGCAGGGCGGAGTCATAGAGCGGTCGCCGCCGCTGCTTTTGGAGGTGGGCCATGGCCTGCAGTTGGGCGATGCGGAGTGCCCACGGCATAAAATCCCGGCTGGAGTCGAATTCCGCCGCCTTCCTCCAGAGCACAAGGTTCGTCTCTTGGAGGATGTCCTCCACGTCGGCGTGCCCCCAGACCAGGGTGCTGATGAAACCATAGAGCGACCGCTGTGCGCGGGTCACCTGGGCGAGAAAATCGGCCGACGGAGGGAAATCAGATGCGGAGGGCATACAAGGACTTATGTGTCGCCGAAAATTCCCACGGTATTCCTCGGGAAATTTCTCGGAGAGCGGGCTGATGCCGCCTCGATACGGCTATTTTGGCGGCGTCATGGCTCCCAGACGTGGGATTTCGGCCGGTTCGCTTAATACTCGAACGGAATCAATACATTTCTGAAAAAGGGGGGGGCATGTACGAGCATTTTCAACGACGAACGGCGGGCTCCCCGCGGGTGGCACGAGGATTCACTCTCGTCGAGCTTCTGGTCGTGATCGCGATCATCGGCACGCTCGTCGGCTTGCTCCTGCCGGCCGTGCAGGCTGCCCGCGAGGCAGCGAGGCAGTCTGCCTGTGGAAATAATCTCAAGCAAATCGGCCTGGCTTTACTGAACTACCATGACGCGAACAGGTGTTTTCCAGCCGGACGTTGGCGGGTCTATGACGCGACGAATCCTCAATATCGCGGTTCGATGAAAACGTTCATCCTGCCGTTCCTGGAGGAGGATCAACTCGTTCAGCAGATGCGGGCATCGCCGAACTGGCCGAATAAAGTGCCGGATATCAACATTCCGCTGGCGGGCGCTTCGTACAACATCGCCACCGTCGATATCCAGACGTATCACTGCCCCAGCGACCCGTATGGAACTCGCAGCAGGTCCGTTTCCGACTCACCGGCTTCGGGAACGGGAGGCAAGATCTTTCGAGCCGTGGCAAATTATGTCGCATCTGCAGGCCCTGGCTGGGTGCCGCAACCCGGCGGGAGTTCCAGCGTTCCAAAGTGTGTGCAACCGGAGTCCGATACCTACAACGGCCCATGGAACGGCGGAAGCCTGGCATCTTTGATGCCGAAACTTCCCGG
>CAYSPN010000683.1:0-2719 GCA_964432895.1 uncultured Candidatus Kuenenia sp. | reverse complement strand
AAAGCGATCGCGCAGCATCGGCATGCGACACTGCTGCGCACCTGGAAATGGCTGCCGGGATGAAGCATCACGGTCTCGGTCTGGGACGTCCTGAAACAACCCGTCAAACCGCGGCTACGGCCGCGCGGCTTTCGAAGCGGGGCGGGGACTATAGGGACGCCCGCGAGCGGGTCGCAAGAGCGTCCTGACCGCCGCCAAAAGCCGGTCTGGATCGTCACAAACCCGCTGGTCTAACGGTACCACGGCGCTTTTTTCACCTACGACGCGCAGCGTCTTCCCCCCAGCCTGCCAGGACGCCCGCAGCCGCTGGATGGCCTGCAGGTCGTGATGGCCGATCATGAGCATGCCCGGTTGCCGGGTGATCGAATCGATGCCATGGGCCGCGGCGGCGACCCGCAGTCGGGCAAACTCCAGCATCCTGGTCACTTCGGCCGGCAAGGGGCCGAACCGGTCCACCAGTTCCGCCGCCAGGTCGTCGACCTGGCCTTCGCCCGTCACCCGCGACAACCGGCGGTAGACGTCGATCTTCGCGCGAAAATCGGGAATGAAGTCACGGGGCAGCCAGGCGGCGCCGGGCAGGTCGATGGTCACCGGCGGGGGCTCCGCTGGCGGCATCGCCTTGAGCCCGCGGACCGCCTGCTCGAGCAACCGGCAGTAGAGCTCGTAGCCGACCGTGGCGATGTGGCCGCTCTGCTGCGTGCCGAGCAGGTTGCCCGCGCCGCGGATCTCGAGGTCGCGCATCGCCAGCGAGAAGCCGGCCCCCATGCTGGAAAACTCCTGGATCGCGCGGAGCCGCTTGGCGGCCGTGCTCGTCAGCGTGGCGGCCTCGTCGACGAGCAGGTGGCAGTAGGCGCGGTGATGCGACCGGCCGACGCGACCGCGCAGCTGATGCAGGTCGGCCAGACCGTAGATGTCGGCCTCGTCGATGAAGATGGTGTTGGCCCGCGGGATGTCGAGGCCGCTCTCGATGATCGTGGTGGCCAGCAGGATGTCGGCCCTGCCGGCGACGAACGCCAGCATGACCTCCTCCAATTCCGACTCGGAAAGCCGGCCGTGGGCGATGACGATCGTTGCCTCAGGCACGATCTGGGAGAGCCGGTGTTGCACCTTGTGAATGTCGTGGATGCGGTTGTGCACGAAGAACACCTGCCCGCCACGTGCAAGCTCCCGGTCGATCGCGGTGCGGATGAGCCGCTCGTCCCAGCGGGCCACGCGGGTCTCGACCGCGATGCGATTGGACGGCGGCGTGGTGAGGTTGGAGATGTCGCGGATGCCGAGCATCGCCATGTGCAGCGTCCGCGGGATCGGCGTGGCGGTCATCGTCAGCACGTCCACGCTGGCACGGAGCGCCTTGAGCTTTTCCTTGACATCCACGCCGAATCGCTGCTCCTCGTCGACGACCACGAGGCCCAGATTGGCGAAATGGATGTCGGTCTGAGCGAGCCGATGCGTGCCGATGACGATGTCGACGGTGCCCCGCGCGAGCCCCTCCAGCGTGTCGCGTTCCTCCTTGGTGCCAGTCAGCCGCGAGAGTGCCCGGATCGTGAAGGGAAACTCGGAAAACCTTGCCATGAACGTGCGGCGATGCTGCTCGGCCAGCACCGTCGTCGGCACGAGCACGGCCACCTGGGCCCCCGCCTCCGCCACCTTGAAAGCCGCCCGCATCGCCAGCTCCGTCTTGCCGAAGCCGACGTCGCCGCAGAGCAATCGGTCCATCGGCCGCGGCCGCTCGAGGTCGGCGCGGATCGCCTCGATGGCCGTGAGCTGGTCGGGGGTTTCGTCGAAGGGAAAAGAGTCTTCGAAGCTCCGCTGCCATGGCGTGTCCGGCGGGAGCGCCACGCCCGGACGGCTTTCCCGCCGCGCCTGCAGCTGGATCATGTCGGCCGCCATGTCGGCGACGGCCCGCTCGACCGCAGCCTTCTGCCGCTCCCAGACGCCGCCGCCCACCTTCGCGAGCTTCGGGGCGAGCTTGGTCCCACCCACGTATTTCTGCACCAGCTCGATGCAGGACGCCGGTACGTAGACCCGCGTGCTCTCCGCGAATTCGATCTCGAGGAACTCCTCCGTACGGCCATGCTTTTCGAGCAGCTTGAGTCCCTTGTAGCGGCCGATGCCGTGGGCCACGTGCACGACATAATCTCCCTCGTGAAGATCGAGGAAGGTGTCGATCGCCCGCGACAGCCGCTGCTTCGTGGGCCGCGATGTTGCCACGTCCTCTCGGCGGAAAAGTTCCGCGCTCGAGATCAGCACGATCTTCTCGGGCACCAGACGGAAGCCTCCGGAAAGGTGGCCTCGGGCAAAGTGCAGCCGGCCCGATCGCGCCGGCGCACACTCGGCCAGCAGCTCCCTGAGCCGCTTCTCCTCGGCATCGGTCGGCGCGACCACCCACACTTCCTGATCCTTGCCGACCGTTTCCAGTTCCTCGCGGACCCGTTCGAGCACGCCGGTGAACCGCTCCACGCTCTCGATGGCCAGCAGCGCCGTCGACTCGAGGCTCGACGGTGCCACGGCGGACAGCGTCACCGAGGGAAATCGGTAGATCCTGGAAAACACCTCCTGCGGATCGGAGAGCCCGGCGGACATTCCCGCATCATCGCTGGCATCGGCCAGCCGTTGGTGGGCTCGGGCTGCCTCCTCGGCGATCTCGCCCGGCTCGACGAGGGCCCACCATGAGCCGGCGGGCACGATGTCGGCCAGTTGCGTCCGCCGCGCCGGCTGG
>CAYSPN010000682.1:0-1896 GCA_964432895.1 uncultured Candidatus Kuenenia sp. | reverse complement strand
TCCGAAATCTCGAAGGCGTCGGTCTTCGTACGGATCGGCTTGAAGGGGCCGCGAATCTCGGCGGCCGCGTCGGGCTTCATATCCCAGAGGTCGAGTTGGCTGGGACCGCCGAGATTGAAGATCATGATGCAAGACCGCTTTTCGTGGCCCGGCCGCACCTTCCCTTCGCTGGCCGCCCGCGCGTACTGCGGCAGGGAAAGCCCGACGGCCGCCAGGGCCCCCACGTGAAGGAAGTCGCGGCGGGTGGGGCCGTTGCCACAGAGCAGGGCCCTCTGGCCCGGACGGGTCGCCTGAAACTCGAACATGAAGGCCTCCTCTCGCTATAGCCCGTCGAACAAACCCTTCACGACTGTTGTCCATCGAAGCCCGAAGCGGTTGTCTATCCAAGCCCGAAGCGCAAGCGAGGGTCACCGGGCCCGAGTTGCTTTCACCCTCGCTCGCGCTTCGGGCTTGCATGCCGCCAAATGTTCGCTCTCCGAATCATAGTCCGCATCCCGTGGTCGTGTCATTTGACGGTCGCGGCATCTGTTTGTATTAAAGACGCATGGCTCGACATTCCCACCCCGGCGAGATGGTGCCCTCACAGGCTGAACAGATCCTCCGCCTGTTCGACGCCGTGCCCGATGTTTTCCTGTTCGTGAAGGATCGTCACAGTCGGTTCACAGGCTGCAATGCCGCCTGGTTGGCCATGCATGGATGCAGCACGGCCGCGGACATCGCCGGAAAGTCGGACGCTGATTTCCACCCGCCCGCACTGGCCGCCCAATACGTCGCTGAGGACCGGCAGGTGATGAAGTCGGGCAGGCCGCTCCGCGACCAATCGTGGCTCGTGTCGGACCACGAGGGCATGCCCCGCTGGTATCTGTGCACGAAGATACCGCTGTTCGACGCCCGCGGACGGGTCTCGGGGCTGGCAGGAATCCTGCGGCCGCTCGACCACGCCGGCAACGCGCCCGGTGAATATCACCGGCTGACGCCGGCGCTCGAATACGTGATCGCACACTACAGTCGGCCAATCGTCTGCGCCGACCTCGCCAAACGGGCGGGGCTGTCAGTCAGCCAACTGCAGCGTGAGTTTCGTCGGCTGTTCAACATCAGCCCCGGCGACTACATCCTCTATACACTGCTGACGATGGCCCGCCGCCGGCTGGAGCAGACGACCGAAACAATCGGGCGGATCGCGGCCGACTGCGGCTTTTATGACCAGGCCCATTTCACGCGGGCCTTCCGCAAGCACACTGGACTGCCGCCGCAGCAATACCGGCACCGTCAGGCTGGCCGCACGACCGCTCCCTGACGTGCCGCACTCACCCGCCGTAGGCCGACGCCGTGGCACTGCGGGCGAGGTCCGCATCGAGCGAGCGGTGTGGACGGATGCCGAGTTTTGCCAGTTCGCCGTGGTAGGCCTTCACGCCCTCGTCGGCCGCCAGCTCTCCATCGGCAACCGCGCGGAGAAGCTTCACAAACGCGAGCTGGTGCTCGGCCGCGTTGATCTTGCGGCCGAAGAGAGCGACACGGGCGCCGTGCCGCTTGGCCTCGGCCACGAGTCCAAACGCGTCGTGCGTGGTGCCGGCGCCGCCACCCAGGATGCCCACGACGACAGACCGGTCATACGCCGCCAGCTGCTCGGTGACCTCGGGGCCCAGATACGGGATCTTCAGAAAAATCGGTCGGCCAGCCCGCGGCACACCCGCAAGGCACCTCACGACATGGTCAGCAAGGAACCTCGCGATGTTCTGCGACACCTCTCCCGCAGCCCTGCCGGGCACGCGATCGAGCGCATTGGGAAAAAACACCTCGAGGAAATGCCGGAACCCTGCCCGCTCGGCCTCGATGCGGAAGTCGCGGTAGGCCGTGAGCATCGCCCGATCGAGCGTGGCGTCGTCGTTGAGCGTG
>CAYSPN010000681.1:0-1742 GCA_964432895.1 uncultured Candidatus Kuenenia sp. | reverse complement strand
ATGGTCGGCTCGCACGCGCAAACCGCCCTGCAGGCTTGGCTCGCGGCCCGGCCAAGGCCGGCGATCGCGCCGCCCCGAGGGGCTGTGCGGCCCCTGTTCACCAACCGATTCGGCGGCAGGCTCTCGGTGCGCGGTGTGGCCAGACTGCTGGAGAAACACCTGGCTGTTGCGGGGCTCTCCCGTCGGGCGAGTCCGCACACGCTGCGCCACAGTTTTGCCACGCACCTGCTCGATGCCGGCGCTGACATTCGCAGCGTGCAGGAACTCCTCGGCCACAAGAGCCTCGTCACCACGCAGATCTACACCCACGTGACCACCACCCGGCTCCTCGACGCCTTCGACAAGGCACATCCGCGAGCCCGATGAAGGCTATCTCGCATTCCCTTGCTTGCGCTTCGGGCTTGGATGGACGGGGATCCGACGCGGGCAATCCCGCATACAAGCCCGAAGCGCAAGCGAGAGGAAACCGCGACGGGGATCGTCAGGCAGACCGCATTCCCTTGCTTGCGCGGCGGGCTTGGATGGACGGGGATCCGACGCGCCAGCGAGGGACTCTCCGCCGCGTCCTACACGAGGCCGCGACGGACGGCCCAGACGGCTGCCTGCGTGCGGTCGCTGACGGCGATCTTCCGCAGGATGTTTTGCACGTGCTCCTTCACCGTCTCCACGCTGATCGTCAGCGACTGGGCGATCTCCTTGTTTGAGAGCCCCAGAGCCATATGCCGGAGCACCTGGGTTTCCCGCTGCGTGAGCGGAATGTCAGGATCGGGGGTCGCCACACGGTTGGCCATGGTGGTGGCCACCCGGCGAAGTTCCCCGGCCTTCATCGGCAACTGGCCGGCAGCCGCCCCCGCGATCGAGTGAATGAGTTCGGCGCGGGTGCAGCCCTTGAGCATGTAGTCATGGGCACCGGCCGCCACGGCGCGGGCGACATACGTCGGATTGTCGAATGTGGAGAGCATCACCACGCGGACGGCGGGCATGTCGGCACGAATCCGCTCGAGCGCTTCCAGCCCGTCCTTACCGGACATACGGATGTCGAGTAGCACGACATCCGGCTTCAGTTTGCGGGTGAGTTTGATGGCCTCGTCACCACTCGTGGCTTCGCCGACGATCTTCACCTCCGAACCGGCCAGCAGGCTCACGAGCCCCCTGCGCACGACCTCGTGATCATCGGCAATGACTAATTTGATGGACATGTACTTTCAAACCTTTCCGCGGCATCCGCGGGAGTGACTCAAGGCACACCTACGATCAGCAGCAGCGCCCTGACCGCCTCACGATGTTCTCGATCAATCCTAACAAATCAACTTTTTTGAAACAACCGCTGACTGCCTGCGGTGCCCAAGCCCACCTGCTTTGTGCGACGCAACACTGTTACGAAATCAGGCCAATCGGCCAACCACCCACTTTGGTGGCAGCCCCTCCTTTGCGAAGGAATCACGTAAGCCCGGAGGAATCAGGCATGCCCGGAGGAATCAGCCGTGCGGAGGCTGCGGCCGCATGCGGGCCAGCATCGCTTCGGCACCGCGGTCGAGAAGCATTCCGGCCAGTTGCTTCCCCAGCGACTCTGGCATGCCGGACAATGCCCGCAGATCGTCGTTCGCAACGGTCGCTCGGACCGTGGCCACGATCCTTGTCACGCGGTCTCCCGCATCCTCGAGAACACAGCCACCGAGTTCGAGCTGGCCGTCTGACTGATGCCCCCAGGCTCCGATGGGGGCCAGACACCCTCCGGCGAG
>CAYSPN010000680.1:0-1662 GCA_964432895.1 uncultured Candidatus Kuenenia sp. | reverse complement strand
CGCCCTGTTCGTGATCGGTGGCGACGGCACCCTGCGGGGGGCGATGCAGATTGCCGCGGCGGTCGCCGCCCGTGATGGCAAGATCGCCGTGGTCGGCATCCCCAAGACGATCGACAACGACATCCCCTACATCGATCAGAGCTTTGGTTTTCAGACCGCTTTCGGCGAGGCGACGAAGGCGATCCAGTCGGCCCACGTCGAGGCGAAGGCGTCGCCCAACGGCGTGGGCCTCGTGAAGCTGATGGGTCGCCATTCCGGCTTCATCGCCTGCTATGCGTCGCTCGCCGAGCCCGACGCCAACTACGTGCTCATCCCGGAGGTGCCGTTTCGGCTGGACGGCCCGCATGGTCTGCTCGAGCACCTGCTCGACAGGGTGAAACGGAGCGGCCATGCCGTGCTCGTGGCGGCGGAGGGTGCCGGTCAGGACCTGATCGAGCAATCCGCCGAGGGGCACGACGCCTCGGGCAACCGCAGGCTGCAGGACGTGGGGCTCCTGCTCAAGACCCGGATCGCCGACCACTTCGCGGCGGCTGGCGTTGAACTCAACCTCAAATACATCGACCCGAGCTATCTGATCCGCAGTGTGCGGGCCAATCCCTACGACAGTGTCTATTGCCTCCGGCTCGCGCAGAACGCCGTGCATGCGGCGATGGCGGGCCGCACGGAGATGGTGGTCGGCCGCTGGCATGGACGGTTTGTCCACATCCCGATTCCGCTGGCGGTGAGCCATCGCAACCAAGTGGCCCCCGACGGCGACCTCTGGCTCTCGGTGCTCGAGGCCACCGGCCAGCCCCGCTCGTTCGAGTAGGCGACGATGCATCCGTGAGGGGCTGCCCATGCCACGAGAGCCGGCGTTGCTCGGGCACCGATCCGTCTCAGCGGATTGTTCGGCGCAGGCAGGATGCCGGAGCGCAGTCAGCATCGAGTGAGCGGAGGCCATGGATGGCCGTAGCGAACGTCCGGCGACGGGGCATGGGCAGCCCCGAACCGTGGCTGTGGTCCCCGCCGCTTGTCGGTTGCGCCGCCATGCGAGATGCTCTTGGGTGCGGATACGCCATTCCAAGGAGTCGACCGATGCCGATCATTCCCGCGCCCATCCCGAGATTCGTTCGCCTCCTCGCGGTGATGGGCATCGCCACCTCGGCCGCGGTCGCGACCGCAGCCGAATGGCCGCAGTGGCGGGGCCCCGACGGCCAGGGCCACGCAGCCACAGCCCACAACCTGCCGGTCACCTGGAGCGAAACCGAAAATATCACCTGGAAGACGCCGCTCCCAGGCCGGGGCTGGTCGTCGCCGGTAATCGACGGCAAGCAGATCTGGATGACCACGGCGATCGAGACGGAGATCTCCGTGGAGGAGAAGAAAAAGCGACTCGAAAGTGTCAAGGCGAGTCAGCCGCTGAATGTCTCCGGGCCGGTGTCGCTGCATGCACTGTGCGTCGATCGCGACTCGGGAAAACTCCTGCACGACATCGAACTGATGGTCGTCGCTGATCCGCAGCCGATCCACTCGCTCAACTCCTACGCCTCCCCCTCGCCAGTCCTGGCCTCCGGCCGGCTTTATTGCCACTTCGGCGACTTCGGCACCGCATGCGTCGACACCACAACAGCGAAAGTCGTCTGGAAAAACCGTGACCAACGGCTCAACCATGAGAACGGCCCC
>CAYSPN010000679.1:0-1639 GCA_964432895.1 uncultured Candidatus Kuenenia sp. | reverse complement strand
CGTAACAGGGGACGCAGCCAGTCGTGTTCGGTACGGGATGTGCAGGCGGCCCGTACTCCCTTGCTTGCGCTGCGGGCTTGGATGGACATGCGGACGTGGATGGATATGCGGGCTGGGATGATGCCCGGTCGAGCAGCCCCCGCTCCCATGCAAGCCCGAAGCGCGAGCGAGGGAATCCACGACGCGGCGTGTAGACAAGATTACGACGCGGGCTTCGCGTCATCCGCACGTATTACGTCGATAGAATCGAAGGAGAGTTTTCGCACCAGGAGCATCGACATGACGCGCTGCAGCGATGACCAGTCGGCCCGGTCGGGCAACATGGAAAACGGGCGTCAGCGGTTCTCGCGACGTACGCTGCTGCGGGCCGCGGGTGCGGGCGTCGGCCTGCCGCTGTTGGACGCGATGCTGTCGGGCACCGGTCGGGCCGCGCGGGCTGAAGCCGCTGCCGCCGTGCAGAGGCTCGTCGCGATCCACGTGCCACTCGGCATGATGCCGCAGTTTTTCTTTCCGGGGAAGGCATCGCCCGAGAAGGACTCGGCCGAGAAGGACAAGGCTGTCACAGCGGCCGGCGCACCGTCGAGCCCCTACCTCGACCTGCTCGCCGACCATCGCGGTGAGTTCACCGTCTTCTCCGGAATGTCGCATCCCGAAGTGGATGGCAACCATCACGCTGGCCAGTGTTTTCTGACCGGCGCCATCCACCCCGGCCAGCCGACGTTTCGCAACTCGCTCTCAGTCGATCAACTCGCAGCCGAGACGATCGGTCTCGACACCCGCTTCCCCTTTCTCCCGCTCTCCGTGCAGGCCAGCGAGAACTACACCAACTCGCTCTCGGTGTCGCGGTCGGGCGTCGGCATTCAACCCGAGACGAGCCCGAAGCGTCTCTACCGCAGCCTGTTCGTCGCCGGCACGCCGGAAGAGAAGGCGGCGACCCTGCGGCGGATCGAAGCCGGCGGCAGCGTGCTCGACCTCGTGCTCGACAAGGCTGGCCGGCTCGAGCGGACGGTCGCGGCGGAGGACCGTTCGCGGCTCGACCAGTATTTTTCGAGCGTCCGCGAACTCGAAAGCCGCTTGGCCCGCTCGATCGACTGGGAAAACCGGCCAAAGCCCGTGGTCGCCTATGCGGAGCCCGACGACATCGCCGACGCCACGCGGGTGATCGAAAAGTCGAAGCTCATGTACGACCTCGTGCGGCTGGCGCTCGAGACCGATTCCACGCGGGTGATCACGCTCACGCTCAGCACGTTTTCGGTGGTGCCGCACGTGCCAGGAGTGAAAAACGAGACGCACGGCCTCACGCACCATGGCAACGAGCCGGAGAAGATCGCCGAACTGAAAAAGATCGAGGAGGCGCAGATGCGGGCCTTCGGGGAGTTTCTCGCGTCGCTCCGCGATGCCAAGGAGCATGGCAGTTCCCTGCTCGACCACACGCAGATCCTCTACGGCAGTTGCCTCGGCAGCGCCAACTCGCACTCCAACCAGAACCTGCCGCTCCTGCTCGCCGGCGGCGGCTACCGGCATCCGGGCCACCTCGCCTTCGACGAGAAGCGAAACGAGCCGCTGGCCAACCTCTTCGTCACGATGCTCCAGCGGCTCGGCGTCGAGACCGACGCGTTTTCTTCGAGCACCGGCACGC
>CAYSPN010000678.1:0-1618 GCA_964432895.1 uncultured Candidatus Kuenenia sp. | reverse complement strand
CCCGACCTGCGGACCGCCCTCAAGCGGGCCCGCGATCTCGGGGTCCGCGGCCTGGAAATAGACGCGCGGGGCGGGCTCGATCCGGAGCAGCTCTCGCAGACCGGCCTGCGGCAGATCCGCAAGTGGCTCGATGACGAGGGGCTCGTCGTGTCGGCCGTGGCGTTTCGCACCCGTGGCGGCTACGCCGATGCCGACCGTTTGGAGGGACGGATCGCCGCGACGAAGCGGGCACTCGAACTCGCGCATGATCTGGGCGCCCAGGTCGTGCTCAACCACATCGGCGACGTGCCGCCTGCAGCAACGGACCCGGAGGCGGAGCCCGACCCGCAGTGGCGGCTGCTCATCGACGTGCTCTCCGATCTTGGCGGCTGGGGGCATCGCGTGGGCGCGTCGCTCTGCGTCGAGGCGGGCCTCGCCGCACCCGACGACCTCGTGCGGGTGATTGCCAGCCTGCCGGAGGGATCGCTCAGCTGCGACATCGTCACCGGCGGGCTCTTGGTGCACCGTCACGATCCGGTCGAGGCGATCGAGAAGCTCTCGGGGCACATCGGCTACGTGCATGCCACCGACGCGGTGGCCGGCAGTTTCGCGGGCCGCGGTCGGGCGGCGGCGCTCGGCGCCGGCCACGTCGATATCGCCGCCGTCTTTGGCACCCTCGAGGAGCGCGGGTATCGCGGCTGGATCGGCGTCGAGCCGGCCGACCGCCGTGGTGGCGTTGCGGAACTCGCGGAGGCGGTGCAGGTGCTCAAGAGCTTGTGAGCGGCACCCATCGCGGATTCCCTCGCTTGCGCGTCGGGCTTGCATGGGAACCGCCGCTCGACGGCACCCATCGCGGATTCCCTCGCTTGCGCGTCGGGCTTGCATGGGAACCGCCGCTCGACATCCAAGCCCGCAGCGCAAGCAAGGGAAATGCGGCTCGGTGGGTCTCCCTCGCTTGCTACCCACTTTTCGACGCTGCTTTTTTTACTCATCCCCGTTGGTATCCTACCGACATGCAACCCCGCGAACCGGTTCGTCGGATCACGACCTGGCTGGCGATTCTTGGCTACACGCTCGTAGCCTCGGGCCTGCCATTGCCGTTTGGGCTTGTCGCGCCGGCCGCCTCTGACTCGCCCGCCGCCAAGCGACTGGCTGGCAAGGATCGCTCGCAGCCATTTCCGTGTATGGACAAGCCCTGCGGCTGCGCCACGGCCGAGCAGTGCTTCACCAAGTGCTGCTGCAACACGCCTGCCGAGACGCTCGCGTGGGCCAAGGCCCACGCCGTTGAGCCGGCGGTGCTCGCGGCGCTCGAGCACCGGGTGGCCGGTAGCAGGAAGGCCGTGAACAGCGCCGCGAAGTCGTCGTGCTGCTCGACGAATGCCCCGGTGGTCGAGGAGTCGTGCTGCACGACCAAGCCCTCCGCGAATGCCGTCGTAGAGAATGTTGAAGCACAGGAACTCTGCAGCGACTATCCGTCACTCGCGGCCACGCCGACGGCGGTGGCGTCGAAGCCCGAGGAGATTCCTGCCGACCAGCCGCCGCACGCGGAGCCGCGGACCAAGTCGGTGACGCTGCGTGCCATGCTGGCCTGCAGCGGTATCGTGGCGGAGTGGTTCGCGGCAGGGGCAGCGTTGCCGCC
>CAYSPN010000677.1:0-1733 GCA_964432895.1 uncultured Candidatus Kuenenia sp. | reverse complement strand
TCTGGACAGACGACGGCCCAGGCACGCTCTTCGGCGCCGTGCGGACCATCGTCGTGATGGCGCTGGCCGTCTTTCTCACCTTCGACATCTCCGGGTATGCGTTTGCCCGCATGATGCAGGATCCGCAGCTGGGCATCGCCTTTCCGCCGGGCTACCACTACTGGAACTGGATCCGGGAGCCGCAGAGCCTGAAGTGGCGTGTGCTCGGCTTCGTGCCGATGATCCGCTACCTGCCCGTGATGTTCGCCCTCTGCGCCGGGGCGATCGTGCAGGTGCTGCTCTGGAAGATTCCGTTTCGCACGGGCATGGTCGTCTTCCTCAACCAACTCGTGCTCGACATCTTCGTGATGGCGATGCTCTCGCTCGTCTTCAGCTTCTTCGTCGGCGTCCAAGTCGGCGTCCAAGTCGGCGTCCAAGAGGGAGCCAATGCCAAGACCCATCCCCGACACGCGACTGGCGGTCAGGCAGGCGCTCATCCAGCCGGTCGCTCCGTGGCGGCGGTCCCCGACGGCCTGCAAGGGATGCAGCATCGCATCGAGCAGTTGGGCGCGGAGGAAGGCCCGCTGGTCCGCCGGCTGTGGCGGCGATAGGACTCGGCGAACCAATTGTTGAAACCGGTCTACGACGTCTTGCAGTCGGTCACGCGGCACCTGCCGCTGCCCGCTCGGGATTTTCTCAATGGCGGCGGATGGCTGGTTGTCATTCCCGGCGTGATCGCGTTGCTGCGATCGTGGCCCAGCCTCCGGCCCCGACGCAGGCGGGGTGTCTCATCAGCAAGCGACACGCAAACGCCCATTTTGTGACGCCTGTCCGGCGATCCGACCGGCTGTTTGCCGGGGGAAAAAATCCCCTCCTACCGTTGCCGCCGGCCTGGGCTCCCAGGCTTTCGTGGACTTTTTCGCAAAGGGGTTTGTTATGAATCGCAGATTGTTTGCAGCAGTGGCGGCGGTTGCCGCCCTCGTGTTCTCGGTCGACTCGGCGTTTGCCGGCAGTCCTTCCACGCAGACCGTGCGGATCAAGAACGTCGGTGCGGCTCCTGTGGCGGTATTCGCTGCCAATGGCTCGCCGACGGAAAGCCAGGTGAGGGCGGGCTACAAGCTCATCTCGCCGAACGGCGTCGCCCAGTTCGTCATTCGAAAGGGAGCCGCCGTCGGGGTTGCCGTCGATCCGACGACGGCCGTCATGATGAAGTCGAAGGCGGCCGTGAAGAACTCACTCCCGACCGCGATTCTGCCCTTTACATTCCCGAAGAGCCGATACGTCTATCTCGTTGCAACGGCCGGTGGGGCCAGTCCGACGCTCAATTTCGCCGCGCCCGGCACCACTTTCTGAGTCGGGTGCAGGTGTCAGTAACGCCTCCGAGCGGGTTTTGGGGCTGCACGGTCGCGGCCCAGCCCCCGGGCTCGAGGCTGGCTCGCGGGGTCCCATCTGCCCGGCCAGCGCTCCGCAGGCACGCGGCATTTCCGGCCGTCTTCCCCCCGGTGTTGTCGGCGGCTGGGCAACATGGTAGCCTCACCGGCCAGTACGACTGACCTCGTCTGCACTCCAGTCCGTTCGGGAGCTTGGGTTTGTGCATCCGGCGATGGTCGATCCAGTCGAATTTGAGTTGGTTTGAGCTCCCGATTCTCTGAGGTTCTTTTTATGTCCCGGAAGATTTACGTGGGGAACCTGCCCTGGTCGACCACGTCCGCCGATCTTGAGGCGATGTTTTCCCCCCACGGTGCCGTGCGGGC
>CAYSPN010000676.1:0-4962 GCA_964432895.1 uncultured Candidatus Kuenenia sp. | reverse complement strand
CCCATGGCAGACAGCCCCCAGACTCCTGCGAGCACGATCGGCCCGCTCGCGCTTGTCGAATACCCTCATCCGGCGCTCCTGCGGCCGGCGAAACCGCTCGTGCGGATCGACGAGGCCGTCTGCGATGCGGTCGAGCAGATGTTCGACATCATGTATGAGGCGGAAGGGATCGGCCTCGCCGCCAACCAAGTCGCGCTGCCCTACCGCATCTTCATCGTGAACACGACCGGGCGACGGGGCCACGGAGAGGAACTCGTATTCATCAATCCATCGCTCAGCCGTCCCCGTGGCACCGCGGTGCAGGAGGAGGGCTGCCTGAGTCTGCCCGGCCTGAGGATGGACGTACGGCGGCCGGAGAAGATCGTCGTCGAGGCCTGGTCGCTCGACGGTGAACCGATCCGTCTCGATCTCGGCGGGCTGCTCTCCCGCGTGGTGCAGCATGAGTTCGACCATCTCGAAGGAAAGCTGTTCACCGACCGGCTGACCGACGCGGCGGCGATCGAGGCGAGGAGGGCGCTGGAGACGTTTCGCGAGGTGTTCACGGGGCAGATGTCGCGGGGTGAACTGCCCGGTCACGACGAGATCGTGTCGCGGCTCGACCGGCTCGAAGCGGATCGCTGCAAGGCATGAGCCAGCCAACCGTAACCGCATCGAAGCGAGCCCTGAAGATCGTGGTGATGGGCACGGGCCCGTTCGCGGTGCCCATGTTCCAGGCGCTCGTGCACTCGTCGCACACGGTGGCTGCCGTCGTCACGCGGCCGTCGCATGCGCCGGCGGGCCGCCGACCGCCTCCCAATCCGATGCGCGACGCGGCAGAGGCCGCCGGCGTGCCGATCCTCGCTCCCGAGCGGATCAACGAGCCCGAGGCGATCGCGGCGGTTCGGGCGATCGGTCCCGACCTGCTTGTGGTCTGCGACTACGGGCAGATCCTTTCGCCTGCGGCGCTGGCCGTCGCCCCTTTCGGCGGCATCAACCTGCACGGCTCGCTCCTGCCGCGGCATCGGGGCGCGGCGCCGGTGCAGTGGGCGATCCTCGCAGGGGATGGCTCGACCGGCGCGAGCGTGATCCACATGACGCCGGCGCTCGACGCCGGGAATGTGATCGCGGCGCGAGAAACCCCGATCGGCGTCAGTGAAACGGCGCCCGAACTCGAACGCCGGCTCGCCGAGATGGGCGTGGACGCGGTGCTCGAAGCGATCGATCTGCTCACCGCCGCCGGGCCCGGCAGCACGCCGGGCGTGCCGCAGGATCCCGTCCGTGTCACCCGCGCGCCGCGGCTTGCGAAGGCCGACGGCATCGTGGATTGGTCGCTGCCGGCAGCCCGCATTGCGCGGATGCGACGGGCGCTCGAACCCTGGCCGCGGACAGCGACGTTTCTCCACGCCGGGGCCGACCGGCCGCCAGTGCGAGTGGTGCTGGAAGACGTGGCGGTTGTCGACGAGTCGGCGGCTGGTCGCGGTGCTGATCCGGCCATCGCTCCGAGCTTCACTCCAGGCTCAATCCTCTCCGCAGACGACACCGGTCTCGTCGTGGCCTGCGGTGAGAACACCAGGCTCGTCATCCGACGGCTCGTGCCAGAGGGCAAGCGGAGCATGTCGGCCGCCGAGTTCCTGCGGGGCCACGCCCTCTTCAGCACTGCGCGTTTCGGCTAAACGGAAACGGAAACGGTGCCTGGCACCAAATTGAGGGGATTTGGGTAAGGCGATCGCCCAGCCTGCCCATTTTTGGTGCCAGGCACCGTTTTTTCTTTTCGTTTATGCGGGCCAGGTCAGCTTTTTTCCCGGGTTCTTCGTAAACAAGTCTGGCCACAGGCCCACCATCGTGGGCCGCAGCAGGCATACGACTACCCAACTGCACCAAAAGACATGGATCGCCAGATAGCTGGGCCGGTCCATGTAATGCAGCAAGCCATACACGATCGCCGCCAGGGACAGCCCAATCAGCACCAGATTGGGCGCCAGGGCGAGCATGCGGGCGAGGAGGTTGATGTCCCGGCCGATCTTGGTGTTCACCCGGTAGGTCGGCCGTTGCTGCGGATGGGCCAGAGCCGTGAAGATGGCAACGAGGTACACGAACCAGAGGCCGGACTGAACCTGAAACGACTGCATGTCCTGTTTGTGGTTGGTCATGGACGAGTTCATCCAGCGCATCAGCGCGAGGTACGGCATCCGATAGGCGAAAAAGAGCCAGATCGGTGCTGACAGAACGAATTTGCCGGTGAATAAGCCCCAGATGGGCATCACGAAGAAGATCGGGTAGGCGATCCCGAACATGATGTAGTGATAGCCGAAATGGAAGTAGCAGACCTTCTGATGCCAGTTGAGTCCCTTGCGGAAGAAGGGGTTGTCCCAGAACAGGATTCTCACCGAGTCGGTCGCCCACTGTCGCCGCTGCTGTTGCTGCGCGAAGATGTCGCTCGGTGCCGTCCCTTCAGTGAGAGCGAACGGGTAATAGACGGAATGCCATCCCTTGTCTTCGAGCAACATGGAACTGTGGAGATCCTCCACCAGACTCCACTCGCAGAAGCCTCCGATGTCCTCCACCGCCTTGCGGCGATAAATCACCCCGCTCCCGCAGGAGATGGAGGCGTTGAAGGCGTTCTTACTGATCTGCATCGACTCGTAGAAAACGGTGTCGCGATTCCCCCAGGGGTCGTCTCCGGGGACGCGAAACGACTGCCGGCTGCCGACGAAACCGATCTCGGGAATCTGAAAGTATCCGATCATCCGGCGGATGACGTCCGCCCGCGGCACCTGGTCCGCATCCAGGGTCATGACAAACGGGGCCGACGTGATCCGCAGCCCGTGGTTCAGGTTTCCCCCCTTGGCGGAGATCCGTTCCGGGCGGGTCGTGTAGTGGAATCCCAACTGTTTCGCGAGTGCCTGCACCTCCTCGGAGGGCCCATCGTCGAGCACCGTGACCTGCAGGTGGGGGTAATCGATTTTCGCGGCGGCTTCAAAGGCGGGGCGAACCACTTCCATCGGCTCCCGGCAGACCGTGATCAGGAGATCGACGTCCGGCGGTTCACCGTTCCAGTCCATGCCTTCCACGGGATGAAGCCGCTGCTCCGACAGCATGTCGCCCCACACGAGCACGCACACGAAGCAGATCAACTCGGCCACGAGAAACATCCCGGCGGCTACGGGATGCTGCCAGTCCGTCACCGTGATCAACCAGTGAAGGTAGACCAGCCCCGTCAGAACGGTGAGAACGTAGAGCACCCGGTTGAGGCGTGCGTTGCGGGTGAGTTCGGCATCCTTGTACCGCCTCGCCCGGCCTTCAGTAGCGGCGGTCATAACTGAGCACGAAGTTGAGCGCGTCGTAGGAGCCGGCCGATTTGCTCTGCCGGGTGAGGCCGCGGTTCTGGGTGAAATAACGGGCGTCGAATCGCAGCACGCTCAACGGGCTTTCCAGCTGCTGCCTGGCGAACAGGAAGATGCCGACGCCGAGACCGCTGTTTTCCAGGATCTGGTAGAGATGCCCCTCGCCGCCGACGTCCAGGCGTTCCCGGGGCTTGCCCGACATCTCCAGGTTGTAGGAGATGACGTCGAGGGCCGCGGGCGAATAGTAGGCGCCGGTGATGGGGCCGCCCGGCACCTGTTGGTAGAGCGGCGCGTCCTCGGCGAGCGCGAGGAAGTAGTAGGCGACTCCCGCGCGGGTGCGGATGGGGCCGCTGGGCCTGAAGTCGTAGTTCGCCTCTGCGTAATTGTCCTGGAACAGGTTGCCGTCGGAGAAGGATGCCACGCGCGTCCGACCGTAGAGCGTCCATCCCGCCCGGGGCCGGAGCCGCACGTGCAGCGAGCCTTGCGTGCTCGAGATCCTCTCCCCCACGCCGCCGATCGTGGTGACGATGTCGTAGATGCCGATGCCGAACGGCGGCTGGAAGTCGATGAGATTGAAGTATTCCGCGCCGCCGCCGATGTCTAGCCAGTGGGTCGGAAAGAACTCTGCTGATAGTCCACCCACGGGACTCACCCAGTTGTTCGTGTAGCCGTTCACCCCGAGCCGGGCGTGCGTCGCCACCCAGTCCTCCGGCCGGTGATTCACGTCGACGAGCGCCCCCTGCCGGTCGATGCTCGAGAATCCTGACTGCGTGAAGATGGAGTTGACGAGCGCCGGTCGCACTTCCGTTTCCGGCGTCGGATGCCAATAGCCATCGAGGCCGAAGTCGTGCTCAAAGTAGCCGAGTGAATTCGAGTAGGTGGCGTAGTCGGCCCCGATCCCAGGGTCGGTCAACTCCGCGAAGAGGTCGGTCCGCGACGTCCAGTCGAGGCTCCGCTCCATGGGCATCCACGTGCCGAGCAGGGCGTCGCTACTGCCGAGCTCACCACGCCGCATGCGGCACTCCGACAAACCGTGGGCCGCTTCCTCGAGGTAAGGGGCTCGACTCAGCACGTAGGTATAGCCGTCACGCCCGGGGCCGAACTGGCCTCTGTAATGCTCCGCACGCGCCCTGGCCAGAATGGCCAGCGTTGAGGCCTGATCCCGGGGAAGCATCCGGCTGACTGCATCGAGGGCAGCCCGCCGATTGACGAGCCTCGCCTCCACCCGCGACCGCTCGAGCAGGATCCGCGGGTCTCGCGGGCGGGCCTGCTCCGCCGCGATCAGCATCCCGCGGGCGCGCTCCAGCATGTTTCGGTCGGCCGCTACCTTGCTGCGTTCGAAAAGAATCGCCGGATTGCAAGGATGCTTTTCGAGCAGCCGCCCATACGCGGCGTCTGCCTCCACCGGCCGCTGCGCCCAGACGTAGGCCCGCGCGAGCCGCAGCTCCAGCGGGCCGTTCGTGGGATCCGCGGCCAGTGCCTTCTCCAGAAGCGGAACGCCCTCGGCGAATTCGCCGGCATCGACCAGCGCGCCGCCGAGCTGCTCGTCGGTGCCGCTTCTGGCCTTGGCGATCTGCCCCTGGTCGAACGCCCGCTTGGCGGTCTTTTCCCGCTGGTCGGCCGCGGCTCGCAGGCCGAG
>CAYSPN010000675.1:0-2085 GCA_964432895.1 uncultured Candidatus Kuenenia sp. | reverse complement strand
TGGCGTTCATCGTCTACTTCTGGAGCCAGTATCTGCACGGCACGAGCGGCTGGCTGGAGGTGATGCTGTTTCTGGCAGGGCTCTTCTGCCTTGCGGCCGAGATCTTCGTGCTGCCGGGCTTCGGCGTGCTCGGCCTCGGCGGGGGCGTGCTCTTGATCGCGTCACTGGTGCTGGCGAGCCAGTCGTTCGTGCTGCCGGCCAACGACTACCAGATCCGGCAGCTGCAATGGTCGCTGCTGGGAATCCTGGGAGCCGCCGTGGGCGTCTCGCTCTTGGGCGTGCTTTTGCGACGGTGGCTGCCGTCCACGCCCGTGCTGCGGAACGTGTTGCTCGAGCCGCCTGCCGCGGCCGACGACACGCTCGAAGAGGACGGGCTCGAGGCGCTCATCGGCATGGAAGGCACGACGACCACGAGGCTCGCCCCCGCAGGCAAGGCGCGGATCGATGGCCTGGTGCGGGAAGTGACCAGCGACGGCTCGTTGGTCGAGCCTGGCACGCACGTCCGCGTGGTCGAGGTCCGCGGTCGACGCGTGCTCGTGAAGCCGCTTTCGGAGTCGCTTGTGGAGCCGCTCGTGCGGCCGAGTGCCCCTCTATGACCACGCTGCTGTGGGTCGTCGCGCTGTTGGTGCTGGGCCTCGGCGTGATGGTGCTCGAGGTGTTCGTGCCATCGGGCGGTATCCTCGGCTTCGTGAGCATCGCGGCCCTGGTCGCCGCCGTCGCGACGGCGTTTTTGGAGCAGGGGGCCACGGCCGGCATGGCGAGCTTGGCGGTGGTCGTACTGGCGGTGCCCGCGGTGCTGGCGATGGCGTTTCGCTGGTTTCCCGAGACACCGCTGGGCCGGCGTGTGCTGCCCCCCGCGCCCGAAGCCGCGGACGTGCTGCCCGATCTGGAGCGGCGGCGGCACGTGCGAGACCTGGTCGGGCACACCGGACGGACTGTGAGCGAGCTGCTGCCATGGGGCCGTGTGGAGATCGATGGCGAAGCAGTGGACGCAGTGAGCGAAGGAGGCCCGATCGAGGTCGGGGCCGCCATCGAGGCGGTCGGCGTGCAGGGCACAGCCCTCGTCGTGCGGCTTGTGGAGCCGCGAGCGGCGGTCCCGGTGCTGCCGATTCCTCCGGTGGCAGGGGTAGCACCAGCAAATCCGGCCACAGTCGGCGGTTCCGCCCTCTCCCCGACGCTCGAGGAGTTCGAGTTCGACGGACTCGAACCCCCGGCCGCTTGACCGCCGCCGACCCCGGAACAACGCTACAGGGAGTTATGTCTTGTCCCCGGAACGTCCTTTGGAGCGTCCTCGATGCTGCCCCTGATCCTGATCGGCCTGGGAATTTTTGCCTTCCTTCTGGTGTTCGCGATGCTCGCGAGATACCTGAGGCTCTGGCTCCAGTCGTATGCATCGAGCGCGGGGATCGGACTCTTCGACCTGGTGGCGATGAGCTTCAAGAAGGTCAGCCCGACGGTGATCGTGCGAAGCAAGATCATGGCGGTGCAGGCAGGGCTCGGTGATTCGAGCGGCATCACCAAGCAGGCGCTCGAGGCCCACTACCTCGCCGGCGGCCGCGTGCCACTGGTCGTGCAGGCGCTGATCGCGGCCAACAAGGCGAAGATCAAGGAGCTCGACTGGAAGCTCGCCACCGCCATCGACCTAGCGGGCCGCGATGTCCGCGAGGCGGTGCAGACGAGTGTGTATCCCAAGGTGATCGACTGCCCGGGCAAGAATAGCGGGCGGGAAACGCTCGACGCCGTCGCGAAGAACGGCGTGCAGTTGAAGGTGAGGGCCCGCGTGACGGTTCGTACGAATCTCAACCAGCTCATCGGCGGAGCGATGGAGGAGACGATCATCGCTCGTGTCGGCGAGGGCATCGTGTCGGCGATCGGTGCGGCGGAGCGGCACACCGACGTGCTCGAGAATCCCGACATGATCTCGAAGACCGTGCTCGCGCGGCGGCTCGATTCCAACACCGCCTTCGAGATCGTCTCGATCGACATCGCGGACATCGACGTCGGCTCCAACATCGGCGCCCGGCTGCAGGCCGACCAGGCCGAGGCCGACACCCGCGTGGCCCGCGCCAACGCCGAGGGCCGTCG
>CAYSPN010000674.1:0-2198 GCA_964432895.1 uncultured Candidatus Kuenenia sp. | reverse complement strand
ATAGGGGACGGCCTGCGGTGTCCAGCCGGCGGGAATGGCGCCGCCCTGGATCACAGCAGATGGAAGCGCCGGCGCCTGCCAGTAGGGATGCGGACCGCCACCGGGCGCCGCGGTGCCCGACACACCGCCGGTGGCCCAGGCATTCACTCCCTGCGTGGCTGGCGTCGTGGCGGCCGGTACCTGCGCGGCAGTATCGCGACCGGCTGCGCAGAGGATGACCACTGCCACGAACCGGAAGAACAGAGAATCCCAGCGATGTCGGCGTCCATGCCGCACGTTGTTCGCCCTCCTGGCGACGCCAGGGTTGTAACAGTCCACCACCCCAGTCCCGAGAGGACTTTTCATATCTCCGCGTGCGGGGAGCTGTTTCCGCAGGGAAGCATCGGGTTTTCGGCGGAATCAGGTGGAATGCGTAGTCGCGCTCACGGCACGCCTTGCCGCGCCATTGCCGACTGGGCGGCCGTGGCAAGCTGCGGAACATGGCCGGATTGGCAATCCGTCGGACGACCCGCCTACACTCGACACCCATGCGGTCTCAGTCGCTCATCCTCGTATCGGTGCTTGCCGCCGTCCTGGTCGGTGCGGGAGGTGCCGTCGCGACTGAGATCGACGCACCATCGGTCGCGGCCCTCACGGCATCGGCACGACGGGCCGGGCTGCGGGTGCTGGAGGGAGACCACCTCGTGCTCGCCACCGATCGCCCCGCCCGCGCCGACGACGGCGTCGAGGATCTGCCCCGGATTTTCGACGAGGCATGGGCTGCATGGTGCGCACACTACGCCCTCGATCCCGCGGCGCATCGCGAGTGGCGGGCCTTCGGCTGCCTCGTCGTCGATCGCGAGCGGTTTCGTGCAGCGGGCCTGTTGCCTGAGACGATCCCCGACTTTGCCAACGGCCATTGCCACCTTCACCGGTTCTGGATGGCCGACCAGTCGAACCCGGCCTACCGTCGCCATCTTCTGCTGCACGAAGGCGTACATGCCTTCACGCTCACGCTTCGTTCGCTCGACACTCCGCCGTGGTACACGGAGGGCATCGCCGAATGCCTCGCCACACACCGCCTCGACGATGAAGATACCTCAGACGGCACGACCGGCCGCTTCGTGCCGACGCCGCTGCCGCTGCGGGCCGCCGACGTCGAACAGCTCGGCCGTATCGAGAAGGTCAGGGCGTTACGAGCCGCCGGTGAGTGCCCTGGTCTCGCCGACATCTTTGCGACGCCGGGAGCGAACCACCGCGATCTGTCCGCCTATGCCGGCAGCTGGGCCGCCGTCGCGATGCTCTCACGGCATCCACGGCACGCGCCGGCGTTCGCCGCGGCCGAACGTGGCCCGCTCGACGGGAAACTGAACCAGAGGCTCATAAACGCAACTGGCTGGGACGGCGATCAGGCCGAACGAGACTTCGACGCTTTTACCGACGAGATCGACTACGGCTACGACTTCACCCGTTCCGGCGTCGACTGGACCCTGGGCCGGCCGCTCGATTCGCGGCAGACGATCAGCGTCGCCGCCGACCGCGGCTGGCAGAACTCTGGCTGGTCGCTCCACAAGGGGTCACGCTATTCGCTCAAAGCGACAGGCCGCTGCGAGATAGGAACGCTCACAGGGCATGCCGCCGAGCCCCCGCTCCGGCTGGAAACCGAGGCCGATGGCATCTCACTGCGGTGGTATCGCGGACGGCCGCTCGGCAGGCTGCTCGTGGCGCAATGGGTGGAAAACCCCGACGACGGCGGCCGTCCGCGGTTCGTCGTGGTCACTGAAGGTGGGCACCGCGAGTTCACCGCCCTCACCGACGGAACGGTCTTCTTCAAGCTCAACGACCCACCGGGCGAACTGGCCGATAACGACGGCCAACTCACGGTCGAGATCACAGCCGAGTAGTTGCGTATTGAACCCTCGCTCGCGCTTCGGGCTTGGATGGGAATGGGTTCACGTGGCCTCGCATCATCCAAGCCCGCAGCGCAAGCAAGGGAATGCGTCGCGTCGTTCCGCCCCACCGTTCGCCTGCACGGCGGACTCACGCGCCTACCCGACAGCCAGTTCTTTCACGGTGCCGGTGCTGTCGCCGAAGGCGTCGATATCGACGCCCGTACCCTTGAGCAACGTGAGCCAGACGTTGCAGAGCGGCGTATTCCTGGGTTTGACGACATGGTGGCCCAGTGTGATGCCGGCGCCGCCGCCCGCGATCAGGGTGGG
>CAYSPN010000673.1:0-8324 GCA_964432895.1 uncultured Candidatus Kuenenia sp. | reverse complement strand
TGAATCCCGGTGCCGAACACGAGCGCACTGGAAACACTCTCCTCGGGCAGGCCGTCGACGTAGCGGAACTTGTATTTCAGCGGGCAGGTTCGGAACGTCGAGATGGCCCGAGGGAAGAGCCCGGTCACCGCCCCGTTGGGAGCGACCACCACGACCATCGGCATCGGGGCCCGGGCGATCCCGAATTTCTCAACCAGGGCTTTCTCGGCCGGATCGTCAACGCGGGCTGTCGCGACGGTTGCTTTCTCTGCATGCGACTGCACCTCGGCCGCAACCTGTTGGGTCAGAGTCCGACCCGCATCACCGCCGTCGCGATGAAACACGACGAACGTGAACGTCCCAGAGGCCGCGGCCTGGTCGAGCGTCGCCTGAAGCGGCACCGGGGCAGGCGCCTGCTGGGCCCGCACGACCGTGCTCAGGAGCATGCACGCTCCCACAAGAACACACTGAATCTTCCGTGACCTTCTCATGCCAAACTCCTTTTCGTTGTCTTCTCGTTTCTGGTCCCATCACACTGATGCGACACGAATTCCACAGTGGCTTGTCATCCCTGAATGCTCCGCCAAGTCATCGCGAGGGGTTCGGTTCGGTCGCCGGGGGGGTAGCGGGTGCGAACCGTGTCTCAATTGGGTCGTACACGAGGCGAATGCCGACGGCCGTGTTGATGCGGAGCGCCGCTCGACGGAGCTCGAGGAGCGTGTCGCGATACTGCCGCACGACATCGACGTAATCCCGTTGGGCTTGAAGATAGGTCAGCATGTCGGCCTGGCCACCGCGAACCTGAGCCAACGTCAGGTCGCGGATTCGTCGAGCCCGCGGAAGGATCGTGGTCTCGAGCCGCTCGGCTCGTTTGCGAGCGACCTCGACCTCGCTCGCCGCCTGCCGGACCTCGGTCTCAATTTGGCGGCTGATCAGATCGAGCTCCGTCGCGGCCTGCGAACGGCTGGCTTCGGCGCGACGGATGTTGCCCTGATTGCGGTTGAACAAGGGAACGCTCGCCATACCGCTAATACCCCACGATGTGGCGTTCTGGGCCCCGAGGGCGGTGTTGTCGACAGCGCCCCATGGCGTATAGAGCACGAAGACATCCGGGTACCGCTCCTTGACGGCAAGCTCCACTTCGGCCGAGGCCCGGTGCGTGCCCAAAAGAAATGCCTGGAGGTCCGGCCGATGCCGCCGGGCCAACTGGAGGAGCTCCTCGGCCGGTGGAATCATCTCGGTGTCGGTGCGGATGGTGGCCAGGATGTCGAGCGGCACCTCATCCGGGCTCGGCAGCACGAGCTCGAGTGCCAGCCGACGCTTGGCCGCGGTGAGGGCGGCTGCGGCTTCTGCGTGGGCGATGTCCGCGGCCTCGAGTTGCAGGTCGATCCGCTCGAGCTCGATGCTGCTCAACTCCTGTCCCTTCACGAGGCCCTGCACGGTTGCGCGAACGTCTCGGAGGCCCTTGATACTCGCATCGACATACCGGATCGTCTCCCGCGCTGCGAGCACGTCCGTGTAGAGGGCGTAGATCGAATCGACTTCGCGACGAACGGCCTCCTGATACTGGGCGTGGGTCACGCTCTTCGCACGCTCGGCGGCGATGATCCGATAGCCTCGTTTGTTGTTCACGTCGAAGGGCTGGATGACGGTGAGCGAGTATCCGGGCTCACCGGGCCGCTCCGGCGAGTAGCTTCCGTACGGCACACTATCGACACTGCCGAAGACGTACGGATTGCCGCGGAGACCGGCTGTCAGCACGTCGGCGTCCGCCTTGCGGATCTCCTGAAACCGGGCCTGGAGCTCCCGGTTGCGCTCGATGGCAAGGGCGATGGCCCCGTCGAGTGTCAGCCCTTCCGGAGGTCCCGGATCATCCTGCGCGGGCAGGTCCAGCGGGCCACCGGCGGGTAGGTTGGCCGCGGCGATCGGTGCCGGGACCGGAATGATTTCAGCACGCGGGCGAAGCGAGGCCGTCGCGATCGGATCTGACGCGGCTGCCAGGGGATCGCGGTTCCTGGCGAACGGCGGCGCGACTTCCGGGAGAGGCTGAATGCCGTCACCAAGGGCACCGACAGGCACGCTGAGCCGGTTGTAGTCCGAACCAGGCTCCCCGATGCCGGCCGATCGCTCCCGCTCGATCGCCCGTTGGCCGGCATTCAAGATGATCAGGTCATCGGCAAGCTGCTTCTGGGCGAACGCCCACGAGGGAAATCCACCCACCGCGACCACCGCGCCGACGACGACGGCCACGAACCGCAGCCGCCGGTGGTTTGGACGATCCGTCGTCATGATTGCTTTGCGCGTCATGTCAGTGTCCTCCTTGGCATCAGGCGTGTGCCCCGCCGCACCCGAACCGCGGCGGGGCAACGCGCTGATGGCTAGTTGTGTTGCTCTTTCTCGTGATCGCCGTGGCCGCCCACCTCGCCCACGTAGACCTTGCCTCCGATCTCGACGTTCACCCGGCCCTTCGTGTCCTCCGCGTCGAGCACCTGGCAGAGTGTTTTGTCGGTGGCGGCAAAGGCGGACGACAACCCGTTGGGGTCACGCTCCTGGGGCTTCGCCGCGAGATGAAACTGCTGCGGCTTGCCCGCCGCCACCATGTTGAGCGTGAGCTTCTTGGCGACGATCGGCACGGCCTTCTTCGCGGCAGCGTCGAGGATGTAGATCGTGATCGTGTCGGTGGCATCGTCGTGGACGAGCTCGGCGTGGAAGTCTTCCTTGCCGAGCTCGATGAGCGTGCCGTGATGCGGCCCCTCCGTCGGATGGTCGTCCTCGGCCGCCATGGCCGACGTCATCACGCCGCAGGCCGCGACGCCGCAGGCCAATACCACCCACCGAACCGTGTCGAAAAATCGCATAACCGTCTCCTTTTCAATCATGGGGGGAACAATCAGTCCAAACATCAGATTCGTCATTCGCCGGAGGCCACGTCGGACAACTCGTCGTGGGACTTCGCCGCCATCGCCCTCTCTGCCTGGGCTCGGCCGAAGCACCAGAACAACGCCGGGTGCACGAAGAAGTCGAGGAGCGTGGAGCTGATGAGGCCGCCGAGAATCACCGTGGCAACCGGATAGAGGATTTCTTTGCCAGGCTCGCCGGCCGCGAGCACGAGGGGCACTAGCGCGATCCCCGCTGTGAGCGCCGTCATGAGCATCGGCGCCACCCGCTCCTTGCCCGCCCGCTCCACCATCTCCGGCGTGAACTGCTCCCCTTCGTGCTGCACGAGATGGAGGTAGTGGGCAATCAGGAGAATGCCGTTTCGCGAGGCGATGCCCGAAAGCGAAATGAATCCCACCATGCTCGCGACCGTGAGCGACTGCTGCGTGACGACCAGTGCCGCCACCGATCCGATCGCCGCCATCGGCAGGGCCGAGAGGACCTGGAGGGCGAGATTCGTGGAGCGAAAAAGCGTGTAGAGGGCCAGGAACATGCCGGCGAGCGAGACGAGGCTCAGGATGCCGATCATCCGCGTGGCCTGCTTCTGGCTTTCGAACACACCGCCGTATTCGATGAACGAACCGGTCGGAAGTGCAGCCTGAATCGGCGCGAGCCGCTCCTGGATGTCCCGCACGACGCCATCGAGGTCACGGCCTGCGGTGTTGCACTGCACGATGATTCGCCGACGGACGTTCTCGCGATTGATCGTATTGGGGCCGCTCCCTTCGCGAATGTCGGCGATGGTGGAGAGCGGCACGCGACCGCCGGACGGGAGGTTGATCGAGAGTCGTCCGAGGATGTCGACGTTGACGCGGTACGGATCGTCGAGCCGCACGACGAGATCAAACTTCCGCTGCCCGTCCACCACTTCCGACACCGTGCGGCCGTTCATCGCCGTCTCGATGAACTCGTTGACCTCGTCAGCCGTGAGCCCGTACTGCATGAGCTGCTCGCGCCGGAGGCGAATCTGGAGCTGCGGAATCTCGGTCTGCTGTTCGACCATGAGATCCTTGACGCCCGGCACGTCGGCGATCGCCGCCTTCATCTTTTCGGCCGTCCGCCGCAGCTCGACCAGGTCGTCGCCGTAGAGCTTGATGCCGACCTGGGCTTTGACGCCCGAGAGCATATGGCTGATGAGGTGGGCCAGCGGCTGCTCGACGGAGATCACAACACCTGGAATCTGCGTCAGCTCCTCTCGCAACTCCTCGAGGACCTCCTCGCGGCTGCGACCGGCCTTCGGATCGAAGCTCACGATGATCTCCGACGCGTTCACGCCTTCGGCATGCTCGTCGAGCTCGGCTCGCCCGGTTCGCCGGCTGAAGTTCTCCACCCCGCGGATCTTGCCGATGCGTGCATCCACCATCTCCGCGATCCGGTTCGACGTCTCTAGCGACGTTCCGGGAGGAAGCAGGGCGTTTACCTGCACACAGCCCTCGTTGAAGGGGGGCAGGAAGTCACGGCCGAGCCCCACGACCACCACAATGCTCAGGATCACGGCGGCGGAGACAGCCGTGAGAATCGGCACGGGGTGTCGCACCGAGAGCCGGATCGCCACGCCCGCGAGGCTCTTGCACACTCGCAGGAGAAGACTGTCTTTCTCGTGGTCCATGAACTTGGCGTTCGGCAGAAGCCAGTAGGAAAGCACCGGCGTCACGGTGAGCGAGACGAGAAGCGATGCGAGAATCGACACGATGTAGGCGATGCCGAGCGGCGTGAAGAGTTTTCCCTCCATGCCTTCGAGGGCGAAGAGCGGCACGAACACGAGGACGACCAGGATCGTGCTGAAAACGATCGAGTTGCGGACCTCGCTGCTGGCCTCGTACACGACCCGCAGGGCCGACTTCGGATCGGCTGCGTGGGCGTTCTCGCGAAGCCTGCGGAAGATGTTTTCCACGTCCACGATGGCGTCATCCACCAACTCGCCGATGGCCACCGCCAGGCCGCCGAGCGTCATGGTGTTGATCGACATGCCACACGCCTTGAAGACGAGGCCAGTGATCACGATAGACAGTGGAATCGCCGTGAGCGTGATGAACGTCGTCCGAAAATTGAGAAGGAAGAGGAACAGCACGATGACCACGAGAATGCCACCGTCGCGGAGGGCCTCGATGACGTTCTGGATCGAGAGATCGATGAACGTCTTCTGCTGATAGATCTCGGGATTGATTTGAATGTCTTCGGGAAGCGAGCCGCGCAGGTCTGCGAGCGCCGCGGTCACGTCGTCGGTGAGCCGCCGTGTGTCGGCGCCGGGCTGCTTGGCGATGATGAGGATCACCGCGGGCTTGCCGTTGACCGCGGCATCGCCCCGCTTCACCTGGGCCGCCTCGGCCACGCGGGCCACCTGACCCAGCACGACCGGGCGCTCGCCCGTCCCCTTCACCACGACCGACTCGAGGTCATGAATCGTCTGGATGCGACCGAGGGAGCGGACGAGCAACTCGTTACCCCCTTGGTTCAGATAGCCGCCGGTGGCGTTGGAGTTGCTCGCCCGGACGGCGGCCTCGACCTCCTCGAGCGACACGCCGAACTTGAGGAGTTGCTCGGGATCGACGAGCACCTGGAACTGCTTCCGGCCCCCCCCCATCGTCACGATCTGGGCGACGCCGGGGATCGTGAGCAGCCGCTGCCGCACCACCCAGTCGGCGAGCGTTCGGACTTCGATCGGCGGAGTCGTGCCGTCCTCGCTCCACATGCCGACGTGCATCACCTGGCCCATGATCGACGAGATCGGGGCGAGCTGGGGCCGTATCCCCTCGGGCATCCGATCGATGGCGACGGCCACCTTCTCCGCCACGATCTGGCGATCGATATAGATGTTGGTTCCCCACTCGAACTCGACGTAGATGACCGAGAGCCCGACGCCCGACGAGCTGCGCACTGCCTGCACGCCCGTGGCCCCGTTGAGCACGCTCTCGAGCGGAAACGTTACCAGCGTCTCGACCTCTTCCGGTGCGAGCCCCGGCGCCTCGGTCATGATCGTCACTCGCGGACGATTGAGGTCGGGAAACACGTCGATCGGCAAGGATCTCAGCGTGATGCCGCCATACACCAGCACGACGAGCGCGAGCACGATCGTGATCAGGCGAAAGCGAAGGGCACTTTTGATGATGGCGTTGAGCATCGGCGTAAGGTTCTCGGAAGGCTCGCGTGACCGTGTTCAGTGGTTGTGGCCGGCATGGGGATCGATACCACCGCCCGCCTTGTTCTTGAGGGCGAGATGAAGCTGCTGGGCCGCCGACATGGCGACGCGGTCTCCGGGAAACAGCGTGCCGTCATTGGCGATCACCACCCACTGGGGGTCACGGTATTCGACGTGGACCGGCTCGCGATCGAAGTGATCGCCGTTGGCGCGAAAGACGTAGTTCTCCACGCTCTCCTGGGCCACGGCGTCGGCCGGCAACACGATGCGCTCGGGCCATGCCTCCACCGGCACGCGAAGCTGCATCCGCTGGCCGGGCTTGAACCGCCAGGTCACGAACCGGCTTTCCCCCTCGGCTCGCGGGTTCCCGATGAGGTCGTTGGGGAGCGTGACGAAGAACCGGAGGGTTCGGGAGTCGGCCGTGATGCGATCGGCCACGTAGGCGATGCGGAGATTGTCGATCGTCTCGACTTGCTTCGCCGCCGTCTCGACGAGCGCCGTGATCGGCCGCCCCTCGGCTGCGGCGGTCGTGACGGCAGCCATGTCGTGCTCGAAGGCATCCCCTTCGACGAGGAGCGTGCCGTGATCTACGAGCGTGGCGAGCGTATCGCCGGCATTCACGTGCTGGCCGCGATCGACCGAGAGCTCGGCCACGACGAGCGTGCCACTTCCTCCGTCGGTGGCCGCGGTGCCGGGAGCACGCACGATCATCGTGCCGAGAAGCGTGCGGGTCGTCATGATCGCATTGACCTGGGCTTCCGAAAGACCGTGAAGCAGGAGCGCCTGCCGTTGGGCAAGTTGGACGGCCTCGAGCTTCTGGAGCTCGTACTTCCGCTCGAGGATGACTTTCGTCGCGACGACGCCCTCAGGACCGATCCCCTCGAGCCTGGCGATTTCGCGGCGAACGACGTCCAGCTCGGAGGTCGTTCTCAGGAGATCGGCCTGGGCCTGCACGAGCTCTTCATGCGTCAGGCGAATCTCGAAGAGGGGCTGGTCCGGAACGACCGTCTCGCCGGCGGTCACGAGGATCTTGGTGAGAAACCCGGTCATCGGGGCGATGGCGGCATACCGCGATCGACCAGGCCGCTCGACCACCATTCCCGGAATTGTGATGGTTCGTTGATAGGTCGAGAGGGCGACCTCGCCCTCCTTGAGGCCAATGCTTTTGCGAGCCTGTGCAGACAGTTCGATCGAGTTCTCCTCCTTGTGACCCGCATGGCCGTGGTCGTGCCCCTCGTGCCCATCCTTTTCGGCCTGAGCATCGGGCGCCGCGACCGCGTCCGAACCGGCGGGCACGCCGCCGAGTCCACGGATGAGCATGTCGCGGACCGGCTTCACCACGACCAGGAGAAGGACGACGGCGGCGATGACAGCGGGGAGTGCGAAGCGAAGTGGCGAACGCGAAAGCTGCGGCGATGACACGGGAGAATCCTCGGGAGCAGGGGTGGGCATAAGTGGCGGGCAAACGCGTGCCGCAGAGCAAACGGCCACCGCACTCAAGACCGGGACGCGGCCTTGGGTGATGGGACGAACGCTGCGGCCAGAAGGGCCGCGCGCAGTTTCAGATCAAGAGCCGCTCGAAGAGTCGAGGCTCGATCGCTGTGCTCACCGGCGGGTCGGCTGGCATCCACCCGCCGTTTGACACCGCAGGTGTCAGTTCGGGTGCGGGGAGCGTCCACTCAGCAAGAAAGAAGTTGACCGGGATCGTATCGAGCGACCTCGAGTCGCTGGTCGCCACGCAATCGCAGCCGTGGCAATCGTGCTCCGGGGAATCGGGAGAAGCATCGCAGAGGGCCACGATGCCATCGACTAGCGCATCGTCGGACGAAACTGATGGCGTCGTGTGCTCGTGATCATGATCGTGGTCGTGCCCGTGATCATGTCCGGCATCGCACACCTCGGCGACACGAGCATGCTCGCATGGGCGTGTTCCGTCGGCATGGACGTGCCCGCAGCAGCCCACGGTAAAGTGGAGCAGCGTGGCGAGCAGCGTAAATGACGCGATGACGGGACGCACGGAAAGCCTATTCCTTGAAAGGATTATCGACCAAGCGACTCTTTTGGTCAACTCGGATCTGCGGCCGTCGTCTGGCGTCGCCATCGACCCCAGTTCGCCCTGCCAGCCCAATCTGCCGCTGTCGTCATTTCTGCGAAGGTGCATACTGCCAGCCGCTTTGACTGTATCGACACCGTGCGAGCTGCTTGGCGACACTCTCATTCTCACGGGCCTGGCTGCGGACGATTGGAAGACAGCGAACAAAGCCTTGCA